>DATABT010000873.1:0-14108 GCA_036259455.1 Longimicrobium sp.
AACCGGAGGCTGTGCTGCCCGAGGGCGAGCGACACGGTGTCGGTGAGCTGCAGCCGCGTCTGCCGCGTGCCCTGCGGGATGCGGAACGACGTGCCGTCCTGCAGGCTCGGGAACGTGAGCTGCGGGGCGCGCGCGGCGCACCTCCTGCCCGAAGGCGGCCAGGATGGGATCCATCGCCGCGGAGTGGAACGCGTGCGAGGTGTGCAGCCGGCGCGCGGACACGTCGCGGCCGGACAGCAGCCGCTCGATCGCGTCGATCTCCGCCGCCTCGCCCGAGACCACGCAGTGCGCGGCGCTGTTCACCGCCGCCAGCGAGAGCGTCGCGGGAAGCAGCGGCGCCACGTCGCGCTCGGGCATGGGCACGGCCAGCATGGCGCCCGCGGGGAGCGACTGCATCAGCCGCCCGCGCGCCGCCACCAGCCGCAGCGCGCTCTCCAGCGAAAACACGCCCGCCAGGCACGCCGCCACGTACTCGCCGATGCTGTGGCCCAGCATGGACTCCGGCTTCACCCCCCAGCTCATCCACAGCTTCGCCGTCGCGTACTCCGTTACGAACAGCGCGGGCTGGGTGAGCCGCGTCTCCTGCAGCAGCGCGCTGGCCTCGGCTTCCTTCCCTTCGGCGGGAAAGAGGGCGGTGCGCAGGTCCATCCCCAGCGCCGGCGCCAGCAGCCCGGCGCAGCGGTCGACCTCGGCGCGGTAGGCGGGCTCGCGCTCGTACAGCTCGCGCCCCATCCCGGCGTACTGCGTCCCCTGGCCGGGAAAGAGAAAGGCGACGCGCGGCGCGCGGTCCGCGGCGCGGCGGCCCTTGCCGCGGCCCAGCGCCTCGCGCGCGCCGTCCACGTCCGTGGCGACGCCGGCCCAGCGGTGGGCCAGCATGGCGCGGCCCTCCTGCAGCGTGTACGCGGCGTCGGCCAGCGAGACGCCGGGGTTCGCTTCCAGGTGGGCGGCCAGGTTGCCGCGCATTCGCTCCAGCGCCGCCTCGTCCTTCGCGCTCAGCACCAGCAGCTGCGGGCGGTCCGTCGCGGGCGAGGCGGGGAGCGCGGGCGCCTCTTCGAGCACGGCGTGCGCGTTGGTGCCGCCGATGCCGAACGAGCTCACGCCGGCGCGGCGGGGGGTGCCGTCGCTCTGCCACGGGCGCAGCGCCGCGTTGACGAAGAAGGGCGAGCCCTCCAGCCCCAGCTCGGGGTTGGGCTGCTCGAAGTGCAGCACCGGCGGCACGGCGCCGTGCTTGAGGGAGAGGACGGTCTTGATGAAGCCCGCCACGCCGGCCGCCGTGTCCAGGTGGCCGATGTTGGGCTTGGTCGCGCCCAGCGCCACCGTCCCCGCCTCGACGCCCGCGAACACCTCCTTGAGCGCGGCGATCTCGATGGGGTCGCCCATGGGCGTCCCCGTGCCGTGCGTCTCCACGAACGAGATCTCCGCCGGGTCCACCCCCGCGAGGGCGACGGCCTCGGCGATCGCCCTGGCCTGCCCGTCCACGCTGGGCGCGGTGAATCCCACCTTGCCGCTGCCGTCGTTGTTGATCGCACTGCCCTTGACGACGGCGTGGATCACGTCGCCGTCGCGGATGGCGTCCACCATGCGCTTGAGGGCCACGACGCCGGCGCCGGAGCCCACCACCATCCCCGCGGCGTTCGCGTCGAAGGCGCGGCAGGCGCCGTCGGGCGAGTAGATGCCGCCCTCCTGGTACACGTAGCCGCTCACCTGCACGGGCCAGATGGTGGCGCCGCCCGCCAGCGCCACGTCGCACTCGCGGTTCAGCAGGCTCTGGCAGGCCGTGTGGATGGCCACCAGCGAGGTGCTGCACGCCGTCTGCACGGCCACGCTGGGCCCGCGCAGCCCCAGCTTGTACGACACCCGCGTGGTGAGGAAGTCCTTGTCGTTGTTCCAGATGGCGAACTCGCGCGGCACCGACGCCGACAGCTCCGGGTCCGCCATGACGAACGACAGGTGCGGGCTGAACCCGCTGCCGCCGTACACGCCGATGGCGCCCTCGTACCGCGAGGGGTCCACGCCCGCGTCCTCCAGCGCGTGCCAGGCGCACTCCAGGAACACGCGGTGCTGCGGGTCCATCACCTGCGCCTCGCGGGCGCTCACGCCAAAGAAGGGCGCGTCGAAGGCAAAGGCGTCGGCCAGCATGCCGTGCGCGCCCACGAAGCCGGGCTCCCGCAGCAGCGCCGGCGGGCTCCCCGCCTTCAGCAGCTCGTCGTTTTCGAAGAAGGAGATGGAGCCCACCCCCTCGCGCAGGTTCTTCCAGAACTCGGCCGTGTCGCGGGCGCCGGGAAAGCGGCAGCTCATCCCCACGACGGCGATCTCGTTCTCCCGATCATCCAGCGACATGTGACTTTCTTGCTCCTCGACGGCCGCGGCCGGGTTCGATGTCCAGGTCATGCTCGACTGCTCGTCCATCCGCATCATCAGCCTCCCCGCACCCGGCGCCGCGCGGCGCGGCGCTCGTCGGCGCGCGAGCGGCTTTCGGACAGGGCCGAGGCGGCGTCCGCCTCATCGGCGCCCAGGTGCCCGGCCAGCGACTCCACCGTGGTGTAGCGGAACAGGTCCACCATCCGCAGGCCGCTCCTCATCTCCCGCAGCCCGGCGAACACGCGGGTCAGGAGCATGGAGGTGCCACCCAGGTCGAAGAAGTTGTCCGACACGCCCACGGCCTCCACGCCCAGCACCGCCTGCCACACCTCCGCCACCCGCCGCTCCAGCTCGTTGCGCGGGGGCAGCGACGACGCGGCGCTCGCGTACTCGGGCGCGGGGAGCGCCCGGCGGTCCAGCTTGCCGTTGGGGGTCAGGGGGAGCGCGTCGAGCGCCACGAAGGCGTTGGGGACCATGTAGTCCGGCAGGCCGGCGCCCACGTGCGCCCGCAACGCGTCCCCCTGCGCGGTGCCCACGACGTACGCCACCAGGCGCCCGTCGCGGACCACCACCGCGCACTCCTCCACGCCGGCGTGGCGGCGCAGCACGGACTCGATCTCGCCCGGCTCGATGCGAAAGCCGCGGATCTTTACCTGGCTGTCCAGGCGGCCCAGGTACTCCAGTGCGGGAGTGCGGGAGTGCGTGAGTGCGTCAGTGCGTTCCGTCCACCGCGCGCGGTCGCCGGTGCGGTACAGCCGCGCTCCGGGCTCGGCGCTGAACGGGTCGGGGACGAAGCGGTCCGCGGTGAGGCCCGGGCGGTCGTGGTAGCCGCGGGTCACCCCGGCGCCGCCGATGAACAGCTCGCCCGGCACGCCCGCCGGCTGGGGGCGCATGGCCCCGTCCAGCACGTAGACGCGCGTGTTGGCGATGGGACGGCCGATGAGCACCGGCCCGCCCGCGTCCACCGCGTGGGTGGCGGACCAGACGGTGGTCTCCGTCGGCCCGTACATGTTGATGAGGCCCTGGGGAAGGACGGCCGTGACCTGCGCCGCCAGGTCCGCCGGCAGCGCCTCGCCGCCCAGCAGCAGGCGCTCCAGCCCGGAGACGGACTCGATCCCGCTCTCCGCGATCAGCATTCCCGCCAGCGACGGGGTGCACTGCAGGTGCGTGACGGCGTGGCGGCGGATCTGCTCCGCGATGCTCTCGCCGTCGCGCGCCCGGTCCGCCTCCGGCTGCACGACGACCTTGAAGCCGCGGGCGAGCGTCCACAGCAGCTCCAGGACGTGGATGTCGAAGCTGATGCGGGTCACCGCCAGCCAGGTGCCGGGGACCGGTCCCCCGACCCGCTCGTCCATCCCCGCGAAGAAGCTCACCGCGTTGCCGTGCGTCACCTGCACGCCCTTGGGCCTGCCCGTCGATCCGGAGGTGTAGATGACGTACGCCGCGTTGGCCGCATCCACCGCCGCGCGAGGGGCCCCCGCCGGCTCCAGTGCGATTGCGGACGCGTCCTCATCCACCGACACGACCTTCACGCCGTCCGTGGGCAGCAGGGTGCGGAGGGCGGCCTGCGTCACCAGCAGCGGCGCGCCGGAATCCTCCAGCATGTACGCCAGCCGGTCCGCCGGGTACGACGGGTCCAGGGGGAGATAGGCCGCGCCCGCCTTCAGCACGGCGAGCATGGCGATCACCATCTCCGCCGAGCGCTCCAGGCAGATCCCCACCCGCGCCTCCGGCGTCACGCCGAGATGGACGAGGTGGTTCGCCAGCCGATTGGCCCGCGCGTCCAGCTCGCGGTAGGTCAGCGACGCGCCGCCGAAGACCACGGCGGCCGCATCCGGCGTCCGCGCGGCCTGCTCGGCGATGAGCTGGTGGATGGAGGCGCGGGAGGGATACCCGGCCTCCGTGCGGTTCCACTCGTCCACCACCCGCGCGCGCTCGGCCTCCGCCAGCAGCGCCAGGTCCGAAATGCGCGCGTCCGCATCGTCCGCCACCTGCTCCAGCACGCGGAGGAGGTGCCCCATCATCCGCTGGATGGTGGCGCGGTCGAAGAGGTCGCTGGCGTACTCCATCTCGCCGTGCAGCCCGTCCGCCGCGTGCGCCAGCGCCAGGGTGATGTCGAACTTGGTGGTGCCGCGGTTCGTATCCATCAGCCGCCACCGCACCCCCTGCTCCGTCTCGGCGGGGCGGTCCAGGTGCAGGTTGAACATCACCTGGAACAGGGGCGAGTGGCTGAGCGTGCGCTGCGGCTGCAGCTCCTCCACCAGCCGCTCGAAGGGGACGTCCTGGTGCTCGTAGGCGCCCAGGGTCACGTCGCGCACCCGGCGCAGCACCTCGCGAAAGGCGGGGTCGCCGGACAGGTCCGTCCGCAGCACCAGCGTGTTGACGAAGAAGCCGATCAGCTCCTCCACCTCGTGGCGCGTGCGGCCGGCGATGGGGCTGCCCACCACCACGTCGTCCGTGGACGCGTAGCGGCCCAGCAGCACCTGCCAGGCGCCCAGCATCACCATGTACAGGGTGGTTCCCTCGGCGCGGGCCAGCGCCTCCAGCCGCTCCGTGAGCGCGCCGGGGACGTGCACCGGCTCGGACGCGCCGCGGTAGCTCTGCATCACCGGCCGCGGGCGGTCGGTGGGCAGCTCCAGCAGCGGCGCCGCGCCGGCCATCCGCTCCTTCCAGTACGCCAGCTGGCGGTCCACCACTTCGCCGCGCAGCTGCTCGCGCTGCCACACCGCGAAGTCGGGGTACTGCACCGCCAGCTCGGCCAGCGGCGACTCGCGCCCCTCGCAAAAGGCGTCGTACAGCGTCCACAGCTCGCGGAAGAGCGCGGGAAGACTGCCGCCGTCGATGCTGATGTGGTGCAGGGAGAGCAGCAGCACGTGCTCCTCCGCCCCCAGCCGCAGCAGCCGGGGGATGAACACCGGCCCCGCCGCCAGGTCGAAGTGCCGCCCCGCTTCGTCGTCCATCGCCTGCCGCAGCGCCGCCTCGCGGGCCGCGTCGGCCATCCACGACAGGTCCTCCGCGGGGAGAGCCAGGCCGGTGAAGGGGAGCACCTGCTGCACGGGAGCGCCGTTGCGCTCGGGAAAGACGGTGCGCAGCGACTCGTGCCGGCGCACCACCTCGCCCAGGGCGCGCTCCAGCGCGGCCGCGTCCAGCGCGCCCTCAAGCCGCAGGGCCAGCGGGTGGTTGTAGGCCGTGTTCTCCGGCTCCAGCCGGTTCAGGAACCAGAGCCGCTCCTGCCCATACGAGAGCGGCAGGGCGCCGCCGCGCTCCACCGGCACCACCGGCGGAAGCACGCCCGCGTCCGCGCGCCGCATTGTCTCCACCCGCTCCGCCAGCGCGGCCACGGTGGGCGTCTCAAAGAGCACGCGCAGCGGCAGGGGCACGCCGAACACCTCGCGGATGCGCGCCACCACGCGGGTGACCAGCAGGGAGTGGCCGCCCAGCGCGAAGAAGTTCTCCGTCGCTCCCACGCGCTCCACGCCCAGCACCCCGGCCCAGATCCCCGCCAGCACCTCTTCCGCCGGGGTGCGCGGCGCGACGTAGGCGTCCGCGGCCGCGGCGAAGTCCGGCGCGGGGAGCGCCCTGCGGTCCAGCTTGCCGTTGGGGGTCAGCGGCAGGGCGTCCAGCGCCACGAAGGCGCCGGGCACCATGTAGTCGGGCAGGCTCTGCCCCACGTGCGCCCGCAGCGCCTCCGCCTTTGCCGTGCCCACCACGTACGCCACCAGGCGCATGTCGCCGGAAGCCGACGGGCGGGCGACGACGGCGCACTCCGCCACGCCCGGGTGGGCGCGCAGCACGGACTCGATCTCGCCCGGCTCGATGCGGTGGCCGCGCACCTTGACCTGCGCGTCCAGGCGGCCCAGGTACTCCAGTGCGAAAGTGCGAGCGTGCGAGGGTGCGAGAGCAGGAGCTTCCGCGTGCGAAGCATCCTCCCCCCGCGACTTTCGCACTTTCGCGCTTTCGCACTCTCGCACTTCCTTCCACCGCGCGCGGTCGCCCGTGCGGTACAGCCGCGCGCCCGGCTCGGCGCTGAACGCGTCGGGGACGAAGCGGTCCGCCGTCAGCCCCGGGCGGTTCAGGTAGCCGCGGGTCACCCCCGGGCCGCCGATGAACAGCTCGCCCGGCACCCCCGCCGGCCGGGGGCGCAGCGCCGCGTCCAGCACGCAGACGCGCGCGTTGGCGATGGGGCGGCCGATGAGCACCGGCCCGTCCACGTCGTGCGTGGCGGACCAGACGGTGGTCTCCGTGGGGCCGTACATGTTGATCAGCCCGCCGGGGATGACGGAGGTGATCTGCGCCGCCAGGTCCTGCGGCAGCGCCTCACCGCCCAGCAGCAGGCGCCGCAGGGGGGCGATGGCCTCGATCCCGCTCTCGGCGATGGTCATCGCCGCCAGCGAGGGGGTGCACTGCAGGTGGGTCACGCCGTGGCGGCGGATCTGCGCGGCGATGCTCTCGTCCGCGTCCGCGGCGTCGACCGCCGGGCGGTTGGCCTCGCGGCGCACCCCGTCCAGGTGGCGCAGCCCGTCGAGCACCACGTCGGTGTCGGTGATGAAGTCGATCAGGCAGCCGATCTCGTCCACCCCCGCTTCCTTGAGCCGCTCGACCATGTCGCCGCAGCTGTCCGGCGTGCCCATGAGCGCGGCGGACTGCCAGTAGCGCGCGAAGGCGTGGTCCAGGATGGCGTCCATGTCCTCGGGCGAGGCGCCCGCCACGTCCATCCCGGCCGCCTGGGCCACGGGCTTCAGCAGATCCGCCGAGCTGGCCAGGTACTGCTTGAAGGGCGCGCGCACCGTCTCGCGCACCGTGTCCATCTCCGTGCCCACGAAGGTGTGCAGCATCAGCGTCACGTGCCCCTCGCCCGGGGCGCCGCTCTCGCGGTACGCCTGGCGGTAGAGGGCCACCTTCTCCGCCAGCTCCTCCACCGTCTGCCCCAGCAGGTGGGTCAGCAGGTTCGCGCCCACCTGGCCGGCGCGGCGAAAGGTGTCGGGCGAGCCGCCCGCGGTGACCCACACCGGCAGCTCGGGCTGCACCGGGCGCGGCAGGACGCGGAAGGAGATCTCCTTCCCCACCCCGTTGGCGCGGGTGATCGCCTCGCCGCGCCACAGGGCGCGCACGGTCTCCAGGTCGCGGAACATCCCGTCGCGGCGGTCGGCGTACTTCTCCGGCGCCAGCACGAAGTCGTTGGGCTGCCAGCCGCTGGCGATGGAGAAGCCCACGCGCCCGCCGGACAGGTTGTCGACGACGGACCATTCCTCGGCCACCCGCACGGGATCGTGCAGCGGCAGCACCACGCTTCCCGCGCGGATGCCCACGCGCTCCGTGACCGCCGCCACCGCCGCGCCGGTCACCGCCGGGTTGGGGAACACGGCGCCGAACGAGTGAAAGTGGCGCTCGGGGGTCCACACGGCGCTGAAGCCGTTGCGGTCCGCGAACTTCGCCCCCTCCAGCAGCAGGCGGTATTTGTTTCCCTGCCCCTCGTCTTCGCCGCTGGAGAAGTAGAAGAGCGAGAACTCCATGGGACGGGTGGAGCGGCGGACACGGCGCGTGGAAACCTCCGCGCCCGCCGGCTCCGGCTGCACCACGACCCTGAAGCCGCGGGCCAGCGTCCACAGCAGCTCCAGCACGTGGATGTCGAAGCTGGTGCGGGTCACGGCCAGCCAGGTGCCCGGCACCGGCCCGCCCACGCGGCCGTCCATCCCGGCGAAGAAGCTCACCGCGTTGCCGTGCGTCACCTGCACGCCCTTGGGCTTGCCCGTGGAGCCGGAGGTGTAGATGACGTACGCCGCGTTGGCGGGATGGACCGCCGCGCGCGGGGCGTCCGCCGGCTTCAGGGCGATGGCGGACGCGTCCTCGTCCACCGAGACGACCTTCACGCCGTCCGTCGGCAGCAGGGTGCGGAGGGCGGCCTGCGTCACCAGCAGGGGCGCGCCGGAATCCTCCAGCATGTACGCCAGCCGGTCCGCGGGATAGGAGGGATCCAGCGGGAGGTAGGCGGCGCCGGCCTTGAGCACCGCGAGCATGGCCACCAGCGTCTCGGCCGAGCGCTCCAGGCAGATGCCCACCCGCGCCTCGGGCCCGGCGCCCAGCGCGCGCAGGTGGTGGGCGAGGCGGTTGGCCCGCGCCTCCAGCTCCGCGTACGTCAGCGTGGTGCCGCGGAAGACCACGGCCTCCGCGTCCGGCGTGCGCGCGGCCTGCTCCGCGATCAGCCCGTGGACGGTCGCGGCGGACCGGTACTCCGCCTCGGTCCGGTTCCACTCCTCCAGCACGGTCCGGCGCTCGGCCCCGTCCAGCAGCTCCAGCTGCGACAGGCGCGCGTCGGCGTCGCCGGCCACCTGCTCCAGCACGTACGCCAGGTGGCGCAGCATCCGCCGCGCGGTGCCGCGCTCGAACAGGTCGGTGTTGTACGAGAGCAGCGCGCGGAACCCGCCGTCGGCCAGGTCGAAGCCCAGGGTCAGGTCGAACTTGGTGGTGGCCGCGTCGCCCTCCACCGCCGACGCGCGCACCCCCGGCAGCCCCTCGTCCACCCCGCGCGTCTCCTCGATGAGCGAGAGCATTACCTGAAAGAGCGGCGCGTGGGCCAGCGAGCGCTCGGGCTGCAGCTCGGCCACCAGCTTTTCGAACGGCAGGTCCTGGTGCTCGTAGGCGCCCAGCGTCACGTCGCGGACGCGGCGCAGCACCTCGCGGAAGGCGGGGTCGCCGGACAGGTCCGTCCGCAGCACCAGCGTGTTGACGAAGAAGCCGATCAGCTCCTCCACCTCGCGGCGCGTGCGCCCGGCCACCGGCGTGCCCACCAGCACGTCGTCGGTGCCGGCGTACTTTGACAGCAGCGACTGAAAGGCGCCCAGCAGCACCATGTACAGGGTGGCGCCTTCACGCCGCCCCAGCTCGCGCAGGCGCTCCAGCAGCCCGGGCGAAAGGTCCAGCTCCTCCTGCGCGCCGCGGTACGTCTGCACCGCCGGGCGCGGATGGTCCGTGGGCAGCTCCAGCAGCGCGGGCGCGCCGCCCAGCCGCGCCTTCCAGTAGCCCAGCTGGCGCTCCAGCGCCTCGCCGCGCAGCTGCTCGCGCTGCCAGACGGCAAAGTCGGCGTACTGCACCGGCAGCGGCGCCAGCGGCGATTCGCGCCCGTCGCGGTGCGCCTCGTACAGCGCCGACAGCTCGCGAAAGAGCACGCCCATGCTCCACCCGTCACTGGCGATGTGGTGGATGCAGAGCAGCAGCACGTGCTCCTCCACGCCCAGCCGCAGCAGCGACGCGCGCAGCAGCGGGCCGGCGGCCAGGTCGAAGGGCCGCGCGGCGTCCTCCGCACACAGCCGCTTCACCGCCGCCTCGCGCTCCGCCGAGGCGAGCGCCGAAAGGTCTTCGACCGCGAGCGCGAAGCCGGCGAACGGCGTCACCACCTGCACCGGCTTGCCGGCGCACTCGGTGAAGACGGTGCGCAGCGCCTCGTGCCGGCTGACGATCCCGCCCAGCGCGCGCTCCAGCGCGCCGGCGTCCAGCGCGCCCTCCAGGCGCACCGCCATGGGAACGTTGTAGAACGGGCTGTCCGGCTCCATCCGGTCCAGGAACCACAGCCGCTCCTGCGCGAACGAGAGCGGAAGCGCGTCCGTGCGCTCCACCGGCACCACCGGCGGCAGCTGGGGCAGCCCCGCGCGGCGCAGCCCCTCCACCCGCTCCGCCACGCCGGCCACCGTGGGCGCCTCGAACAGCATCCGCAGCGGCAGTTCCACCCCGAACACCGCGCGGACGCGGGAAACCACGCGCGTGGCCAGCAGCGAGTGCCCGCCCAGCTGAAAGAAGTCGTCGTGGACGCCCACGCGCTCCAGGTTCAGCACGCCGGCCCAGATCCCCGCCAGCACCTCTTCCGCCGGCGTGCGCGGCGCGACGTACGCGTCCGCGCCCGCGGCCCAGTCCGGCGCGGGGAGCGCGCGGCGGTCCACCTTGCCGTTGGGGTTCAGGGGGATGGCGTCCATCGCCACGAAGGCGGCCGGCACCATGTAGTCGGGAAGCGAGGCGCGCAGATGCGCCCGCAGTTCCTCCGCATCGGCGCCGCCGACGACGTACGCCACCACCTGCCGGCCCGCGGCGCCGTCCGCGCGCGCCATCACCGTGCAGTCGGAGACGGCGGGATGCCGCCGCAGCGCCGCCTCGATCTCGCCGATCTCGATGCGGAAGCCGCGCACCTTCACCTGCCCGTCCAGGCGGGCCAGGTACTCGATGCTCCCTTCCGCCGTCCACCGCACGCGGTCGCCGGTGCGGTACATCCGCTCGCCCGCCCGCTCCGCGAAGGGATCGGGGACGAAGCGCTCGGCCGTGAGCGCCGCGCGGCCCAGGTAGCCGCGGGCCAGGCCGTCGCCGCCCACGTACAGCTCGCCCGGCACGCCGACGGGGACGGGCTGCAGCGCCTGGTCCAGCACCCGCAGGCTGGAGTGCGCCAGCGTGCGGCCGATGGGCACCGTCAGCGCGTTCTCCGCGACGGCGTCCACCCGGTGCCAGGAGCTGAAGGTGGTGTTCTCCGTCGGTCCGTAGACGTGCAGCAGCCGGCGCGGCCCGCCCGCCGCCAGCACCCGCCGCACGGATGCGGGGTCCACCGCCTCGCCGCCGAACATCAGCGTGGTGAGCGGGGTGAACGCGTCCGGCCGATCGCGGGCGATGCCGTTGAAGAGCGCCGTCGTCAGGAACAGAGTGGTGATGCCGTGGTCGCGGATGGCGTCCGCCAGCCCCGCGGGGGAGAGCGCCACGTCCTTGTCCAGCCCGACGACGGCGCCGCCGTTCAGCAGCGCGCCCCAGATCTCGAAGGTGGCCGCGTCGAACGACACGTTGCTCGCCTGGCCAATGCGGTCCGCCGGGCCCAGGTCCACGTAGTCGGTGTCGCGCACCAGGCGCACCACGGAGCGGTGCTCCACGCCCACGCCCTTGGGCGTGCCCG
Organism: Longimicrobium sp.; assembly: GCA_036259455.1. Classification (GTDB taxonomy): domain Bacteria; phylum Gemmatimonadota; class Gemmatimonadetes; order Longimicrobiales; family Longimicrobiaceae; genus Longimicrobium. The sequence continues at coordinate 11,285 of DATABT010000873.1, forward strand.
TGCTGCCGGAGGTGTAGATGACGTACGCCAGGTCGCGCGGTCCGCAGGCGGTGCGCGGCGCATCTGCCGAAGCCGCGGCGATCGCCGCGCGGTCGCCGTCCACGCTCACCACGGCGACGCCGGCCTCCTCCGCGGGGAGGGCGGCGCGCAGCGAATCCTCCGTCACCAGCACGCGCACGCCCGAGTCGGCCAGCATGAAGGCCAGGCGCTCGCGCGGGTACGCGGGATCCAGCGGCACGTACGCGCCGCCCGCCTTGAGGATGGCGAGCGTGGCGATCACCATCTCCGCCGAACGCTCCAGGCACAGGCCCACGCGCGACTCCCTGCCGACGCCCAGCGACGCCAGGTGATTCGCCAGGCGGTTGGCGCGCGCATCCAGCTCCGCGTAACTCAGCGTCGCGCCGTCGAACGCGGCGGCCAGGGCCTCCGGCGTCCGCGCCGCCTGCTCTGCGAACAGGCCATGGATGGAGGCCTGGTCGGGGTAGCCGGTGACGGTGCGGTTCCACCCGTACAGCACCTGCTCGCGCTCCGTCGTATCCGTGAGCTGGAGCGCGGAAAGGCGGACGTCGGGGTCCGCCGACACCTGCTCCAGCACACGGCCCAGGTGCACCAGCATCCGGCGGATGGTGCCCGCGTGGAACAGGTCGGTGGCGTACACCATCTCGCCGGCCAGCCCGTCCTCGTTCTGCGACATCCCCAGCAGCAGGTCGAACTTGGCGGTGCCGGTCTCCGGCGCCACGCGCGACACCCGCAGCCCCGCGAAGCCTTCCTTCCCCGCCCCCACCTCGTTCAGCGTGAACATGGCCTGGAACAGGGGCGAGTGGCCCATGCTGCGCTCCGGCTGCAGCTCCGCCACCACCCGCTCGAACGGCACCTCCTGGTGCGCGTACGCGCCCAGCGCGCCGGTGCGCACGCGGCGCAGCAGCTCGCGAAAGCCGGGGTCGCCCGACAGGTCCGTGCGCAGCACCAGCGTGTTGACAAAGAAGCCGATCAGCCCCTCCACCTCCGGCCGCGTGCGCCCCGCGATGGGGCTGCCCACCACCACGTCGTCGGCGCCGGCGTACCTGCCCAGCAGCACCTGGAAGGCGCCCAGCAGCACCATGTACAGCGACGCGCCCTCGGCGCGGCCCAGCGCCTGCAGCCGCTCGGTCACGTCGCGGGGGATCTCCACCCGCTCCTGCGCGCCGCGGTACGACTGCACGGCGGGACGTGGATGATCGGTCGGCAGCTCCAGCAGCGCCGGGGCGCCCGCCATCCGCTCCTTCCACCAGGCCAGCTCGCGGTCCAGCGCCTCGCCCTGCAGCCGCCCGCGCTGCTCGGCAGCGTAGTGCGCGTACTGCTGCGGCAGCGCGGGGAGCGCCGGCTCGCCGCCCGAGAGATACGCCTCGTACGCCGCCGACACCTCGCGGAAGAACACGCCCATGCTCCACCCGTCGGTGACGATGTGGTGCATGCACAGCAGCAGCACGTGCTCGTCGTCCGCCAGCCGCAGCAGCCGCGCGCGAAAGAGCGGGCCCTGCTCCAGGTCGAAGCACAGCGCGGCGTCCTCCGTGGCGCGGCGGCTTACCTCCGCCTCGCGTGCGTCCGCCGCCAGCGCGGAGAGGTCGTCCACCGGCAGGGAGAAGCCGGCGAAGGGGACGATGACCTGCACCGGCGCGCCGTCCACCTCGCGAAAGGTGGTGCGGAGCGCCTCGTGGCGGCGCACCACCTCGCCGATGGCGCGCTCCAGCGCGGGCACGTCCAGCGCGCCCGACAGGCGCTGCGCCTCGGGAAGGTTGTACAGCGGGCTGGCGCCGTTCATCCGCTCCAGGAACCACAGGCGCTCCTGGGCGAACGAGGCCGGCTCCGTGCGCGTCCGGCTGATCTTCTGGACCAGCATCCGGCGCAGCAGCGCCTGCTTTTCTTCCCGCGAGAGCGGGGCGGCGGTCTGGGGAGGCACCGTCATGACAGCGTGGTATTCTCGAGGTCAGCGCTCAGAAGGCGGTCCAGCTCGTCTTCGGAAAGGTCGTCCAGCATGTCCAGCAGCCGGTCGGCGGCCACCGGGGCGGCCGCGGCGGGGGCGGCGCGGTCCAGCCGCGGCACAAGGCGCGGCGCCAGCCCGGCGATGCTGGGGGTCTCGAACAGCGACACCAGGTCCACGTCGCCGTCCAGCGATTCGCGGATGCGCCACACCAGGCGCGTGGCCATCAGCGAGTGGCCGCCCAGGGCGAAGAAGTCGTCGTGCACGCCCACGCGCTCCACCCCCAGCACGTCGGCCCAGATCTCCGCCAGCGCCTCTTCCACCGGCGTGCGCGGCGCGATGAAGTCCGTCTCGTCCGCCGCGGCGGAGGCGGGAACGGGGAGAGCCTTGCGGTCCAGCTTGCCGTTGGGCGTCAGCGGCAGCGCATCCATCATCACCCAGGCGGCGGGGACCATGTACTCGGGCACGCTCCGCCGCAGGTGCGCGCGCAGCGTGTCCGCCTCCGCGTCGCCGGCGACGTAGGCCACCAGGCGCCTGTCGCCCGGCGCATCTTCGCGGACCACCACCGCGCAGTCGCGCACCGCGGGGTGCCGGCGCAGCATGGTGTCGATCTCCCCCAGCTCGATTCGGTAGCCGCGCACCTTGACCTGGTGGTCCAGGCGGCCCAGGTACTCAAGCGTTCCTTCCGCCGTCCACCGCACGCGGTCGCCGGTGCGGTACATCCGTCCGGCCGCGTCCGCGCCGAAGGGATCGGGGATGAAGCGCTCCGCCGTGAGCGCCGGGCGGCCCAGGTAGCCGCGCGCCAGGCCGCGGCCCGCCAGGTACAGCTCGCCAGGCACGCCCGCCGGCACCGGCTGCATCCGC
>DATABT010000874.1:0-1804 GCA_036259455.1 Longimicrobium sp.
CCCGCGCCTACCGCGCCTTTGCCGCGAAGGAAAAGCCGGTGTTCCAGGGGAACTGAAGTGCGAAAGTGCGAGAAGGCGGAAGTGCGGAAGTGCAGGAGTGCATGGCCGCCCTCGCGCCGGAGCGTAAACTCGCCGCAACGACAGCGGAAAGCCCCGCAAACCCCGCGGTGCTTCACCTGGACGGACGCGGCCCCGGTGCACCGCGACGGTGCGCGGTAGAACGGTCCGCGCAGGCGGACGTCGTGTAGTTCCAGCCGCGGTTTCAGGGCAGCCGCCACGACTCGGCCCGCTGACCAAATCCGCCGCTCCACGTCATCCCGAATCGCTATCTTCCGTACTCTCGCACTCACCCAGTTCCGCACTTCCGCACTCTCGCACTCACGCACTCTCGCACTCCATGTCCGACCGCACCTTCCTCACCTGGCCCTTCTTCACCGGCGCGCACCGCCGCCTCTCGGACGAGCTGGAGGCGTTCGTGCGCGCGGAGATCGAGCCGATGCCGCACGGCGAGGGCAACGTGGACGGCGCGTGCCGCGAGCTGGTGCGGCGGCTGGGCGTGGCGGGGGTGCTGCGGCTGTGCGTACCCGCGCCGTACGGCGGCGCGCACGAGCGGCTGGACGTGCGCTCCCTCTGCCTCGCCCGGGAGACGCTGGGGCGCGCGTGGGGACTGGCCGACTTCGCGTTCGCCATGCAGGGGCTGGGCAGCGGCCCCATCTCCCTCTTCGGGTCGGATGACCTGCGTCGGCGCTACCTGCCGCCCGTGGCGCGCGGGGAGCGGATCGCGGCGTTCGCGCTGTCGGAGCCGGACGCGGGCTCCGACGTCGCGGCGATGCAGACGACGGCGCGGCGGGTGGACGGCGGGTTCGTGATCGACGGGACCAAGACGTGGATCAGCAACGCCGGCATCGCCGACCACTACGTCGTCTTCACCCGCTTTCCCGAGGCGGGGGAGCGCGGCTTCGCGGCCTTCGTGGTCGACGCGGACAACCCCGGCCTGCGGGTGAGCGAGCGCATCGACGTCATCGCGCCGCATCCGCTCGGGACGCTTGCATTCGACGAATGCCGCGTGGGGGCGGACGCGCTCGTCGGCGAGGCGGGCGCGGGGATGCGCGTGGCGCTGGGCACGCTGGACGTCTTCCGGACGACGGTGGGCGCCGCCGCGCTGGGCTTCGCACGGCGCGCGCTGGACGAGGCGGTGCGCTGGACGGGCGAGCGGCAGGCGTTCGGCAAGCCGCTGCGCGACTTCCAGCTGACGCAGAGCACGCTGGGGCAGATGGCGCTGGAGGTGGACGCCAGCGCGCTCCTCGTCTATCGTGCGGCGTGGACGCGCGACAGCGGCGCGGACCGCGTGACGCGCGAGGCCGCGATGGCCAAGCTGTACGCCACCGAGGCCGCCCAGCGCGTGATCGACGCCGCCGTGCAGCTGTTCGGCGGGCGCGGCGTGGTCAGCGGCGCGCCGGTGGAGACGCTGTACCGCGAGATCCGCGCGCTGCGCATCTACGAAGGCACCAGCGAGATCCAGAAGCTGGTGATCGCCGGTCAACTCCTGAAGGATGCGGGCCGGTGATGATGCGATCCTGGCTCGCGCGCCCCCTGCGGCGCTTCCCGGGCACCATGGTGATGTTCGTCGGCGCACAGGGCTTCATCCACCGCCTGTACAATCCCCCTCCGCAGCCCTCCCTCGCAACCCGCGCGGGGGAGAGAGTCCGGTCCCGCGCGAGGTGACGGGCTTTTTCGCGAGCGGCGGGCCGCCCCCTCCCCGACCCTCCCCCACAAACTGCGTGGGGGAGGGAGTTTGGTTCAG
>DATABT010000875.1:0-13974 GCA_036259455.1 Longimicrobium sp.
GCTGGTGGAGTTCAGCAATGGGTGCGTGTTCGGTTTTCCCGCCTGGATGGTGCCGGGAACCAGCCAGGCCACGTCCGCGGAGCTGGAGCGCATCCAGCTGGAGCCGTTTGGAGAGGCGGTGATCTGGGAGGATCTCAACACTGACACCAACGTGCTTGGGCTCATGCTCGAGGCGCTGCACGTGAAGACGTGGGCGGCAAAGTACCTCGGTGCCGCCACTTCCCCTGCCAAAGCCGCCGCGGCGCGCGAGAACGGAAAGAAGGGCGGGCGCCCCCGCAAGCGGGCGAACGGCGGCTGAGGCCCCCCGGTGAGACCAACCGTTCCCCGCAGGCGGAGGGGCGCGGGCGGCGAAGGGGCGCTTGACCGTTGCGGAGTTGATCGGCATGGCCGCGCAAGATCGGGGCGCCGTCGCGCCGGAGAACGCGCGCGTGGGGACACAACGGTTTCCCGCGCGCATTTTCTTTGCACGCCGGAGGGTTGCGCGCCTATACTGCGTGCAGGACAAAAATTCCCCGCTTTTTCGTCAGCGGCGCGGCCGCGTGCGTGCCCATCCCAGGCCATGAACACCGCCCTCCCCCCCGGCCTGTACCTGCACGACCTCCTTCGCCACCAGGTGGAGGAGCATCTGGGCTCGCTGCACACCCTCCCCGAGGAGTGGCTCCGCTTTCTGGAAGCGGTGGACGCCGAGTACCGCCGCGCCGAGGAGGCCGGCACGGGCGCGGAGCCGCACGCGGAGCCCGCTGGCCGCGACCTGCTGGACCGCTTCTACCGCCTGCAGAGCGACGTCGCGGAGCTGGACCGCGCCGCGGAGGCCCTGCGCGAGAGCGACCGCCAGTTCCGCGAGCTGGCCGAGACCGTCGCCGCCGCCACCTTCGTCTTTCAGGGCACTCGGTTTCGCTACGTCAACGCGGCCGCGGAAAAGCTGACGGGGTACACGCGTGACGAGCTGCTGGGGGTGCGCTTCTGGGACATCGTGCACCCCGAGCACCGGGACCTGGTGCGCGAGCGCGGGCTGGCCCGGCAGCGCGGCGAGGCGGTCCCTCCGCGCTACGAGTTCAAGATCCTGCGCAAGAACGGTGAGGAGCGGTGGGTGGACTTCACCGCCGGGAAGGTGGAGTACCACGGCGAGCCGGCGGGGCTGGGCACCGCGTTCGACATCACCGACTACAAGAACGCCGACGCCGCGCTGCGGCGGCAGGCGCTGGTGTTCGACAGCCTGTACGACGCGGTGATGATCACCGACCTGGACGGCCGCCTGGTGGCGTGGAACCGGGCGGCCGAGCGCATTTACGGGTGGACGCAGGAGGAGGCGCTGGGGCGCGGCCCGGAGCTGTGGCTGGGACGCGAGGGGGCGCACGAGCTGAACGACGTGGTGTTCGACGCGCTGGACCGCGAGGGGCGGTGGCAGGGGGAGATCCGCTTTACCCGCAAGGACGGCGGGCACGGCGTCTCCGAGACGCTGGTCGTCCCGCTGCTGGACGCCCGGGGGCGGCGCGTGGGCGCGGTGGGGGTGAACCGCGACATCACCGACCGCGCGCGGGCGCAGGAGGAGCTGCGGCGCAGCGAGGAGCGCTACCGGCTGATGGTGGCCGGGAGCGAGCAGGTCTTCTTCTACGTCCACGACACCGAGGGCCGCTTCGAGTACCTGTCCCCCTCGCTGCGCGACGTGCTGGGGTACGAGCCGGAGTCGCTCGCCGGACGGCCGTACCACGCGATCCTGGCGCAGGAACAGGAGAACGTGTCCGCGGTGGACGCGGGGACGGAGAACGCACTCGCTTCGCCCGGCGCGCTCTCCAACTACACGGCGGAGGTACGGCACGCGGACGGGCGCACGGTGGTGCTGGAGCTGGCGGAGACGGCGGTGGTGCAGGACGGGCGCGTGCGGGGCGTGCAGGGCTTCGCGCGCGACATCACCCCGCGGCGGGCGGCGGAGCGGGCGCTGCGGGAGAGCGAGGAGCGCTACCGCAAGCTCTTCGAGGAGTCGCGCGACGCCATCTACATCACCACCGTGGACGGCACCTTCGTGGAGGTGAACCAGGCGCTGGTGGAGATGTTCGGCTACACGCGCGAGGAGCTGCTGGCCGGCAAGGTGGGCACCCTGTACGTGAACCCGGCGGACCGCCAGCGCTTTCGCGACGAGATCACCCGCAGCGGCTACGTGCGCGACTACGAGGTACGGCTGATGCGGCGCGGCGGCGAGCCTATCGACGCGCTCGTCTCCGCCTCCGTGCGCCGCGCGGCGGACGGCACGCTGCTTGGTTTTCAGGGGATCATCCACGACATCTCGGAGCGCAAGCGGGCGGAGGAGCAGCTGACGCACGGCACGCTGCACGACGCGCTGACCGACCTGCCCAACCGCGTGCTGTTCGTGGACCGCCTGAGCCACGCGGTGGAGCGCGTGCGCCGGGGCGACCACGCGCTCGCGGCGGTCCTCTTCCTGGACCTGGACCGCTTCAAGGTGGTGAACGACTCTCTGGGCCACGGCCTGGGCGACCGCATGCTGCGCGAATGCGCGGAGCGGCTGGAGGCGGCGCTGCGCCCCGGCGACACGCTGGCGCGCTTTGGCGGCGACGAGTTCACGGTGCTGCTGGAGGGGATCAGCGGCGCGCTGGAGGCCACGCACGTGGCGGAAAAGCTGCTGGAGGCCGTGGGCCGGCCGTTCACGCTGGACACGCACGAGGTGTTCGCGACCGCCAGCGTGGGGCTGGCGCTGGCCACGCCGGGGGACGAGGACGCGGAGGAGCTGCTGCGCAACGCGGACGCGGCGCTCAGCCGGGCCAAGATGCTGGGGAAGAACCGCCTGGAGGTGTTCGACCGGGCCATGCACGCGGAGGCGATGTCGCGGCTGCGGCTGGAAAGCGACCTGCGTCGCGCGCTGGACCGCGGCGAGTTCCGGCTGGTCTACCAGCCCATCGTGGCGCTGGACACGGGACGCATCGACGGCTTCGAGGCGCTGCTGCGCTGGAGCCACCCCGAGCGCGGCGAGGTCGCGCCCGGCGGCTTCATCCCCATCGCGGAGGAGACGGGGCTCATCGTACCCCTGGGCCTGTGGACCATCGAGGAGTGCTGTCGCCAGATGCAGCGGTGGAACGCGGCCGGGCAGGGCGGGCTCACCATCTCCGTGAACCTGTCCGCCCGCCAGTTCACGGGGCCGGACCTGGCGGAGCACCTGGCGCGCTCGCTGGAGGAGTGCGGGGTGGGCGCGGACCGCTTCAAGTTCGAGATCACGGAGAGCGTGCTGCTGGAGCACGCGGAGCCGGCGTTGAGCACGCTGCAGCGGCTGCGGGAGATGGGCGTGGTGCTGTGCATCGACGACTTTGGAACGGGCTACTCGTCGCTCGGTTACCTGCACCGCTTTCCGCTCGACGTGGTCAAGATCGACCGCTCCTTCGTGAGCCGCATGGACCGCGACGGCCGCAGCGCGCAGCTGGTGCACGCCATCGTGAACCTCGCGCGGAACCTGCGCGTGCGCGTGGTGGCCGAAGGGGTGGAGACGCGCGAGCAGCTGGCGGCGCTGCGCGGGATGGGATGCGACTTTGCGCAGGGCTTCCTGTTCGCCGAGCCGCTGACGGAGGAGCGCGTGGAGCGGATGCTCGCCTCGAATCCGCAGTGGTAGCGGGAGCGGGCCACACCCGTGCAGAGTGTCGATTTTCCTGAGAGGCAGGTGATGTCACCCTGAGGGAGCGCCCACACGGAATTCCATCGTGCACAACGCTTTGGGCGGCGACCGAAGGACCTTGGTCGCGAAGCGAAATCCCAGCCCCCCGAACCGAAGCGGGCCTGTCGCCTTGCCGGCAAGGTCCTTTCGGTCGCCGCCGTAGGTCGTGCACACGAAAGAACTCGCGCGGCGGTTCCCTGAATGGAAAGAAGTCCGGGTGAGGTCCGTGGAGCGGGGCCCGGCACCTGCCCGGGCGAGTAGATTTCTCAGTCGGCGCCACGGAGTTCCTGCACCGGCAGCGATCACGTGGGCGCCTCCTTCGAAATGACAGCCTTGGCGCGAGCGACTTTCATCCGACAGGGTGCGCGCATCGCCGAATGACTCAGGATGGCTTCGTGCCGGGGAGAGAGTTTTCAACACCGTCTGAAACTGAGGGCGGCACCGAGAGGAGATCCTGCGCGCCAACTGCAGTGTGGTCCGTCGGTTTCGCGCTGCGCTCACTGCATGGGGAGCGAGCGCTGGGCGAGCCCGGAGCGAGAGGACGGGTCACCAGCACGGATCAGTAGATTTCTCAGCCGGCGCCACGGGTTCCTGCACCGCAGCGAGCACACGTGCGCCTCCTTTGAAATGACAGCCGCGCGCGTGGGCGGCCTTTCATGGTATACGGTGAGCCAGGCGCAGGATGACTCTCGCAGCCACTGCCTGCCTGTTCCACAACCGAAGGACGCGGCGCCGGTAGCGGGCTCTGCGTCCTTCCCGGTGGCCCCCGTTCACCTCAACGGTGCTCGAAGCGCAGGGTCAACAGATCCACAGTGCCGACGGCGCCGGTCTGGCGGGCGAGGCCCAGGCCGTCGCGGTAGTGCGAGCCGGCGCGGATGGGGTCCGCGCCATCGTACGCGATCTCGCCCAGAAGGTGGTAGCACTGCACCTGGCGCAGCAGGTCGCCGGCCCTGGTGAAGGCGCGCACGGAATCCGCCAGCCGCGTGCGCGCCTCGTTGCGGCGGCCGCGCGCCAGGTGCGCCAGCCCCGCCGAGAACCCGCCGATCGCGGCGACGTAGTCGTTCTTTCCCCGCCTACCCGACCGCAGCGCCTCCGCACCCTCCTTCTCCGCCTCGTACAGCCGCCCCAGTCCGAGCAAAGCGGCGGAGCGATTGGCCGTCACCAGCGCGTGATCCGCGTCGTCCATCTCCGGGCCGGGGTTCAGCGCCGCCGTGATCGCGTGGTACGCCGCCTCGTACTCGCCCCGGACGCCCGCCACGACGCCGAGCCCCACCTGCGCGCGGAAGCAGGGGAGGGGCCCGGCATCGCCATCCAGCACGCGGCGGTAGAGCGCCTCCGCCTCGTCCGCGCGGCCGGAGAGGAGGGCGGCGGCCGCCATCTCGCCGAGCGCATCCGCCTCGTCATCCGCGGAGCCGGCTTCCAGCGCCTGGGCGGCGGCGTGCTCCGCGGCGGAGCGGGCGGCGGGCCAGTCCGTCGCCAGGCGCGCGGAGGCGGCCTGCGCCAGCATTCCCTCGCCCGCCGGATGGCGCAGCGGTGGAAAGAACCCGCCCGGGTACAGCGGCTCGATGGAGAGCCACGGGTGCGGAAGGAGCACGGGCGCGGTGTGGTGCATGCCGGGAAGTGCGAGAGTGCGAGAGTGCGAAAGATCCGGAAGGGACAGGGTCGAATCGTCCTCCCTGTCCCCTGTCACCTGTCCCTGCCCCTCAGCGATCCCGGTGCGAATCCGCCCCGGTGCGCTCCGGGTCGTCGATCCCGCGCAGGCGGTTCCACGTGGGATACGGCACCTGGTCCTTGGCCACGAAGCAATCCTCCGGGCCCACGCTCATGTCGCCCGTCGCGCGGATCTCGCCCCGGTCCGGCTCGCGCAGGTTCAGGTACACGCCGCCCTGCTGCAGCCGCTCGCCGCGGGGGAGCAGCGGAATCTCCTTGAGCTCGTCGTCGGGCCAGTCGCGCAGGGTGCGGTGGATGGAGCGCACGTCGTACGCGGTGCGCCCGGCGCGGTGCCCCTCGTCCGTCCGCGGCCCGAGGTTCTGCCCCGCCAGGTGATTCGGGTGCAGGTCCCGGTCAAAGCCGTCGGTGATCGCCTGTTCCATCTGCCGTCGGTTCTCCGCCATCGTAAACCCCTCCTGCGATTGCGTTTGCGAACGCCTCAACCGGAGGGCGGACCGGCGGCAATTTGCGTGCGCGCGATCGGCGGATCAGCCCCCGGCGCGGCCCTCCCTGCGCGTACGGCGGCGGACCAGGCGCTCTTCGCGGCGGCGCTGGCCATCGGCATGGCGGCGCTTTTCCTCGTCCGTTTCGGCGAGGATGGGCGGCACGCGCGCGGGGCGGCCCTGCTCGTCGAGCGCGACGAAGGTGGCGTAGCAGGTGTTGGTGTGCCGCTCGGCGCCGGTGATGGGATTCTGCGCCATCACCCGCACGCCGATCTCCATGCTGGTGTGGCCGGTGAAGTTGACGGAGGCATGGGCGATGACCAGCTCGCCGATGTAGATGGGCTCGTTGAACTCCACCTCGTCGAAGCTCTTGGTCACCACCGGCCGCCCGGCGTGCTTCATGGCGCAGAACGCCGCCGCGCGGTCGATGAATCCCAGAAGCACGCCGCCGAACAGCGTGCCCGCCACGTTCTGGCTCTGCGGCTCCGCCAGGTCCGCGAAGGTCACCTGCGACTCGCGCACGGGCCGGGGCACGGCCGGGTCGGGCGGCGGGGTGTTGAGGTAGATCTCGACGGGGCGAATCATGCTGTTGGCTGGCATATGAGTGCGTTAGGGCGGAAGTTCGGAAGTGCGGATGAGGCTAATCCGCGTCCTGCCGCTGCGCACCGACCAGCACCAGGACGAGGTCGTTCACGTGGGTGCCGGTGGGGCCGGTGACGATCAGGTCACCGGCGGCGCGCAGGAACGGGTACGCGTCGTTGCGGCGCAGGGCGTCGCGGGCGTCCAGGCCGGCGGCGCTCCCGCGCGCGACGGTGCCGCCGTCCGCGAAGGCGCCGGCGGCGTCGGTGGGGCCGTCCGTGCCGTCCGTGCCGATGCAGGCGGCGAGGACGCCGTCCACGCCCTCCAGCTCGACGGCCAGCGCCAGCGCCAGCTCCTGGTTGCGGCCGCCGCGGCCGCGTCCGTGCACCGTAAACGTCGTCTCGCCGCCCAGCAGGAGCGCCAGGGGCTCGGTGGGACGCTCGGCGAGTGTGTTCATCGCCAGCAGCGCCACCTGCTCGCCCACGGAGCGGGCCTCGCCCTCCAGGTCGTCCGCCACGATGCGGGCGCGGTAGCCCAGGCGCTCCGCCCCGGCCGCGGCGCCGGCCAGCGCGTCGTGGTTGCCGGCGATGACGTGGGCGGAGGCGCGGTGGAAGACGCGATCGCCGGGCTTGGGTGTCTCGTCGCGCTCCCCCGCGTCGCCGGCCTGCAGGTGAGCGCGGATGAGGGACGGTGGCGTGATCTCGCGCGACTGCAGCACCTCCAGCGCCTCCTCGTACGTGGTCGGGTCCGGCACCGTGGGGCCGGAGGCGATGACGTCCAGCGCGCCGCCCACCACGTCGCTCACGGCGAGCGTGACGACGCGCGCGGGGGCGGCCGCGTGCGCCAGCCATCCGCCGCCGATGCGCGACAGGTGCTTGCGGACGGTGTTGATCTCGTGAATCGTGGCGCCGGAGCGCAGCAGCGCGTCCGTCACCGCCTGCAGCTCCGTCAGCGAGACGCCGCGAACGGGCGCGGGCCAGAGCGCGGACGCGCCGCCGGAAAGCACGCAGAGCACCAGGTCGCGCGGCCCCGCGCTCCGCGCCAGCCGCAGCGCGTCCGCGGCGCCCGCCATCCCCCGCGTGTCGGGAACCGGATGCGCCGCCTCCCACACCTCGATGCGCGGCAGTTCCGCGCCGTGGCCGTCCTTCGTCGAGATCGATCCTCCCGAGATCCGGTCGCCCAGCACCTCCAGCGCGCCGGCCGCCATCCCCGCCGCGGCCTTGCCCGCGCCGATCAGCAGGACGCGGTCGATGGACGCCAGATCGACCTCCTCCTCCCCCGCGACGGTCAGCCGATGGCCGTCCAGCGACAGCGCGCGCACCACGGCCGCGCGCGCGTTGGCCGCGGCAAGGGCGGCGTCCAGGATGGCGCGGGCGTGCTCGCGGGGCGGCGTCATGGGACGGGCGTGAGCGGCGGATGGCCGGTGAGCACCGCGTGGACGTTGCGCGCCGCAAGCATCGCCATGCGCGTGCGCGTCTGGCGCGTGGCGGAGCCGACGTGCGGCAGCAGCGTGGCGTTCGGCAGGTGGAGCAGGCCGGGATGAATCTCCGGCTCGCGCTCGTAGACGTCCAGCCCCGCACCGGCCAGCGGGCCCTGGCGCAGCGCGTCCACCAGGGCGGCCTCGTCAACCAGCGGACCGCGGGCGGTGTTGACCAGGTACGCGCCGGGCCGCATCCGCCGGAGCGCATCCGCGTCGATCACGTGGCGTGTGTCCGGCGTGAGCGGCGCGTGCAGGCTCAGCACGTCGCTGCGTGCGATCAATCCATCGAAATCCACCCACTCCGCGCCCAGCGCCGCCTCGTCCCGCGTGGAAAGGCGGGTGCGGGAGTGATAGATGACGCGCATTCCGAACGGCGCCGCCCGCCGCGCCACGGCCCGGCCGATGCGCCCCATCCCGAAGATCCCGAGCGTCCTGCCGTTCAGGTCGCCGCCCAGGTAGTCCCAGAAGCCCCAGCCGTGGAACTGCCCCGCGCGCAGGCTGCGCTCCGCCGCCGGCAGCCCGCGCACGGCGGAGAGGATGAGTGCGAACGCCAGGTCCGCCGTGGCGTCCGTCAGCACGTCCGGCGTGTTGGTGACGACGATGCCGCGCGCACGGCACGCGCCGCGGTCCACGTGCTCGTATCCCACCACGGCGTTGGCAACGACGCGCAGCCGCGGCGCGCGGTCCAGCAGATCGGCATCCACCCGGTCCGTCAGCAGGCAGAGCAGCGCTTCCGCATCGGCCAGCGCGTCCCGCCATCCCTCCGGCCCGGTGAGCTCGCCCAGCGGGCGCAGCAGGTCGAGTGCTCCGTCCGGCAGCGGAAAGGTGGTGATGATGCGCGCCATCAGCCGACCGGTTTTTCCCACAGGCTGATGCCGGCGCCCGCGAGGCCCAGCAGCGCGTGGTCACGGATGCTCATTTCCCGGAATCCCAGCGCCCTGACGATGGGGTGGACGGCGAAGCGCCGCCGCTGGAACGCCGTCCGCAGCGCCGCGATCCCCCGCCCCGCGAGCCACACCTCCACCGCATCCAGCGCCTCGCGCGCCAGCCCCTGCCGCCGGTGCGCGGGGGCGATCATCAGCATTCCCAGCAGCGCGCGGTCCGGCTCCGGGTTCCCCGCCCACCAGCCGGCCGCGCCCACGTCCTCGCCTGAGTCCAGCAGCGTGAGCACGGCGACCTGCCGGCCGGGCGTGGCCAGGCACGCCGTCAGCTCCTGTGCGCCCGCGTCCGGCGCCGGCCCGGGGAGCCCCTGCAGCGCGGTGAAGTGGTCCGCGCACGCATCCAACACGCGCTGCAGGCGGTCCTCGTCCCCCGCGCCCAGCACGCGGATGGCCAGGCGGGCGGTCTCGATGTCGATGGGCGCGTCGGGTCCGGCGCTCACGTCTGACAGGGGCTCTGGTGGATGCGGGCGGCGCGGCGGCCGGCCCGCGGCGCGGGGAAGTTGCCCCGGGGCTCCGGCGGGGTCAAGTTGGTGGCACGCTCGCCGGTGCACGGGCGAGCGATCACGGCTCGGAATGGCGGACCCGCGTGCCCGCGATTCCCAGGTCCCTGTTCCCTATTCCCTCTTTCCCGAACCATGCAGCTCGAGTCCGCCCACTACATGCGCACCGGAGACATCGTGCGACACGCGGGCGGGCGGATGGGAACGGTGGTGGAGGCGATGACCCTGTGGGCCACCGTCCGCTGGGACGACGGGGGCGCGGACGAAGAGGTGGAGCAGCTGGACCCGCGCATCGTCGTCATCGAACGGGCTACGCGGGAGTAGCGGGTTCCACCCATCTGCACCCTGCTACGGTTGCAGTGCAATTTGTTGACGAAAACGCTGGCGCACAACGACTTGGGCGTGTTATCATGGAGAAGGTTTTCCCTCCAGAGGACATCCCAATGATCCAGAAGTACGAGCCGGCCGCCGACGCGGCCCGGACGGTCCTGATCGTCGAGGACCAGATCGAGATGCGCGCCATCGCGGCGGCTTACCTGGAGCGGCAGGGCTACCGCGTGCTGGCCACGGACAACGGCGCCGACGCCGTGCGCAAGGCGCGCGCGGAGCAGCCGGACCTGATCTTCATGGACGTGTCCATCCCCGGGATGGACGGCATTCGCGCCACCGCCGAACTCAAGCGCGACCCGGCCACGCGCGCCATACCCGTCGTCATCGTCAGCGCGCACCCGTACGGCAGCGTGGGCAAGCGGGCGGTGGACGCCGGGTGCGACGGCTGGCTGAACAAGCCGTGCGACCCGCGCCGCCTGCTGCAGGAGGTGCAGCGGCGGGTGGGCGCCCCTGCCTGATCATTCACGCGACCGGATGAGCTTCATCGACCCGAGCTGGTGCGCGCGCATCAACGCGCACCGCGCCCACGCGCCGGAGCCCGTCCCGCCAGCGGCCGCCGCCGCCGAGCCGCCGCGGCCGTCCGAACCCGCCCCGCTCAACCGGCGCGAGATCCCGTCCGTGCACGTGTGCGAGCTGTGCGGCACGGTGATGTACGACCACAACTGCAAGATCGTCTGTCCCAACTGCGGCTACAAACGCGACTGCAGCGACCCGTAAAGCGGACGCTCCGCGACTCTGCCCCGCCTCCTCTCGCGCGCTGGCCTTGCTGTCGGCGCGCTTTTTCGTCTCCGGCGGAAAACGGCGTCGCACTTGTCCCGCAGAAGTACATTGCCGTTCTCTCCTTATACAATTACGTTTGTATACAAACACGATTGTATAGAACAGAAGGCATCCCGGATGAGAGATCCCGACCTGATTGTTGACCGTGATGCTGAGCAGAAGCGCCTGCTCGAGCTCCTGACGCGTGGCCAGCCGCAGCTCGTGCTCATGTACGGCCGACGGCGCGTCGGCAAGACGCACCTGCTTGGCCGGACGTGGAAGGACACGCCCGCGTTCTACTTTACCGCGGCGGAAACTACCCCCGCGCAGAACCGCGAGGCACTGCTCGCCGCATTGGCGGAGTGGTCGGGCGAGCCGGTTCACGCTGAGGACTATCCCACCTGGCGCAGCGTGTTCCGGCTCCTTCTGGACTTTCGCTCGCCCGGACCTCTGGTAATTACGCTCGACGAGTTTCAGTACCTGGGCGAGAACGCGGCGGAGCTGAAGGGGGTCGCGTCAGAGTTGAACGCCGCGTGGGAAACCCGGCGTGCGCAACGACCGCTGGTGCTGGTGCTCGCGGGCTCCGCCGTCCGCACGCTCGAAGCACTCAACCAGGGCGGCTCACCGCTGTACGGGCGCTTCGCCTGGCAGTGCCGGCTGCGTCCGTTCAACTACTGGTTCGCGGCGGAGCTCGCCGGGTTCACGGACCCGCGGGAGCGGACGTACGCGTATTCCATCTTTGGTGGCACCCCGCGCTACCTGAGCGCGATCGATCCGGACCGATCGGTCGCCCAGAACGCCACCGCGCTCATGCTGCACCCGGCGGGCGAGGTGCGCGAGCTCGTCAGAACGGCGCTGCTGCAGGAGCAGGGGCTGCGCGAGATCCCGAAGTACGTTGCCATACTGCGCGCCATTGGCGGGGGACGCACGGACCTGAACGAAATCGCCCAGGCGTCGGGCCTGGAGCCGGATACGGCGCTGCGCGACAAGCTGGAGCGGCTGATGGAGCTGGACTATGTGAAGGCGGGCCGCAACCTGGGGGCGGCGCCCAAAGAGCGGTTTCGCTACCGCGTCGCGGATCCCGCGTTCCGGTTTTTCTACGACTTCGTGGCGCCGCTGGAGAGCGTGCTGGCAACGCAGGATCCGGCGGCGGTGTGGGATCGCCACATCGCCCCCAATCTGGACGCGTACACGGGCCTGATCTTCGAAGGCATGGTTGAAGAAGCGTATTATCGGCTCCTGCCCCACCTGAACCTTCCGCTGGTGCGGGAGTGGGGTCGCTGGGAGGGCGTGGACCGGAACCGCCAGCCTCTGGAAATCGACATTGCGACCACGCTGATGGACAAGCGTGTGCTGACCGGCGCGATCAAGTGGTGGCAGGGCCCGGCCGACGTGGACGTACACACACGCCACGTGGAGATGCTGGACCGGCTGTCGCAGGCCGGGGTGCGGTGGGCCCACGAGGCCCGGAAACCGGGATCACCGCTTCTGTACGTCGCGGCAAACGGCTTCACCGACCGCTTTGTCCAGGCGGCGAAAGCCACCCGGGACGAGGTGTACCTGTGGACGCTCGCGGACATCTTTCAGGAGTTGCCAATACCGCGTTCATGATCAACTGCCATGTATACAAACACGTTTGTATACAAACATAATTGTATAGCATCACTGCCTTGCGGGACATTCATTTACGGGATTTCCCCTCCTGGTTCGGAGAACGGGACTCGCTCCGCCGCCGCCTCCCCCAGCAGCCGCTCCACGATCACCACGTCGCGCCAGGCGCCGTCCAGCCTGCCGTGGCGCCGATACATGCCCACCTCGCGAAAGCCGTGGCGCGCGCACAGGCGGAGCGAGGCTTCGTTCTCCGGAAAGATGCGGGAGAGCACCTTCCACACCCCCGCCGCCTCGCACGCGGGAAGGAACGCGGCCAGCAGCGCATCGCCCACGCGGCGGCCGCGCGCGTCTCCGGCCACGTACACGGAGAACTCCGCGATCCCCGCGTAGCACGCGCGCGGCCGGTAGGTGGACGCGCTCACCCATCCCACCACGCGCCCGTCCGCCTCCGCCACCAGAACCGGGCGCCGCGGATCGCCCAGCCAGCCACGCACCTCGTCCGGCGCGCGCTCGCGCGTCTCGAAGGTGGCCGTGCGCCCGCGGATCCCCTCGTTGTAGATGGCGGTGATGGCGGCCACGTCGTCCCGCGTGGCGGGGCGAATGGTGACGGCGGAAGATGCGTCGGTCATGCGAGGATGGCGATGCGAGCGCGGACGGGCGGCGTGCCCGCCAGGAGGACGGCGGCGGCCGCGGCCAGGCAGGCGGCCAGCAGGGTCCAGAGCACGGGCGCATACCCGCCGCCGATGACGTAGAGCACGCTGGCGCCCACCGGCGCCGCGGCGCGCGCCAGGGCCAGGAACATCGCCAGCACCCCGCTGATGCGCCCGTACTCCCGCGGCCCGTAGAACTCCGCGAGCAGCGCCGCGCGCGCGGGCGTGATGGCCCCGAAGCCGGCGCCGAAGAGGGCGACGCACGCCCACACCCACGCCTCGCCGCCGCCCGTCATCAGCGCCGCGACGCCGAGCGCCTGGAGAAGGAAGATGGACGCCGTTACGGCGGGGCGCGGCCAGCGCCCGCCCAGCGGGGTGAAGATGAGGCGGCCGGGGAGCGCCATCAATCCCACCGCGCCCATCGCCGCCCCCGCGAACGCCGGGGCGTAGCCGCGCTCCAGCAGCAGCGGGATCAGGTGCACCGCCAGCGCCGTGGTGGTGAGCGACGAAAGCGCGAACGCCGCCGTGAGCCAGCGGAACGACGCGCTCCGCAGCGCCACCTGCGCGGGAACGCTGGGCGGGATGGGGATCGGTCGATCGCCATCCTCATCCACCCTCGAGCCGCCATCGGGGATCAGGCCGAGGTCTTCCGGACGGCGGCGGAGAAGGAGCGCGTGGGGCAGGATGGTCGTCACCGCGAGGATGACTGCGAGCCACACCAGCGCGCGCCGCCAGGCGAACGCCTCCACCAGCCACGTGGCCAGCGGAACGAAGATCACGCTCGCGAAGCCGGCCACGAACGTCAGCACCGTCAGCGCACGGCCGCGCAGGCGGTGGAACCAGCTGGCCAGCACGGCGAACGCGGGCTCGTACAGCACCGCCGCCATCGCCATCCCCAGTCCCGCCCACAGCGCGTAGAACGCGGCGAGCCCGTCCACCGCCGACCAGGCGAGCAGCAGGAGCGCCGCGAGGACGGAGCCGGCCGTCATCAGCCCGCGCGCGCCGTGCCGGTCCACCCAGCGCCCGGCCGGCACCGCGGCGAAGCCGGAGACCAGCGAGCCGAGCGAAAACGCGCCCGTCATCGCCGTCCGCGACCAGCCCAGTTCCACCTGCATGGGCGCCAGGAAGACGGGAAAGGCGTACTGCAGCACGCCGTACGACACCGTCTCCGTCACCGCGAGCACGGCGACGAGCACCCAGCCGTAGTACAGCCGCGGACGCGCCGAGGCGGCAGCCGGACGTCCGGCTGCCGC
>DATABT010000876.1:0-4355 GCA_036259455.1 Longimicrobium sp.
GCATCGACAGGGCCGCGATCGAGAAGATGCGCTTGATCATCGTCGGTAACTCCGTTGGTGTGTGCAGTTCCGGCCGGGCCTCGGCCGGCCGCCGGTCCGCGCCCTGCGCGGTCGGGGCCCTTGTCTGGCAACGGGTATGCCGAACGGGCCAGCCGTGGTCCGGGTGGCGAAAACCGGCGCCACGCCTTAACTTTCGCTCGTTCCGCGCCCGCTCCGGGGCGGTTCGCGAACGGGCCGGACGGCCGCCGCGACTGTTCACTGAACACTCCGGAGGTGTTCAGTGAACGCCCGGAGGCCGGAACGCGCAGTACGAAACGGGGTCGCCATGAGAGGGCTTTCTCTCCGCACCAAGGTCTTCTTTCTCTTTGCCGCCACGGCGCTGCTCATCGTGGTGCCGGCGCTGCTGCTCATTGCCCGCGCGGTGGAGCGCGGCGTGTACGAGCGCGCGCGCGACGAGCTGAACGGAGCCGGCGTATCCCTGCAGTCCACCTGGGCCGACAACGACCGGCTGATGGCCGCCACCGCCAGCGTGCTCTCGCTGGACACGGCGGTGGCCAGGGCCTGGGCGGCCGGCAACACGCGCCGCGCGGCCATCCTCATCCAGCGGCGGCTTGACCAGGCGTGGACCACGGGGAGCGCGCGCCGGGCCTCGGGCGTGCTGCAGCAGCGGAGGGAGACGGAGATTCCCATCGTCATCGACAGCATGGGGCAGTCGCTGCTGCGCGGGCCGCGGCTGGACGCGCGCGCCATCGCCAGCGCGGGGGAGCTGGGGACCATCGTGGCGCTGACGGACAGCGGGCCGCCGCTGCGCTTTGCCGTGGAGCCGGTCTGGGCGGATTCGGTGCGGCTGGGGCAGGTGGGCGTGGGGCGGCGGCTGAGCGCGGCGGGGATCAAGAAGGACCTGGCCGCGCGCAACACCGAGGTGGTGCTGATGGTGGGCGACTCGCTCATCGGCAGCACCCTTTCCGACAGCGCGCAGGCGCGGCTGAACCGCGGCGAACTGCGCGCCCTGCGGAACAGCGGCAACGCGGGTGCGCGGCAGATCTTGGCGGACCAGGCCTACATGGCGGCGGCGGTCCCGCTGCTCTCCGGCGGCCTGCCGACCACGGCGATCTTTCTCCGCCCGATCACCCAGGAGCTGGAAGTGGCCACGGCCATCAAGCGCTCGCTGTTCGGCATCGGCTTCATGGCGCTGGTGCTGGCGCTGGTGCTGGCGGCCGTCATCTCGCGCATTGTGGCGCGGCCGGCGCAGCAGCTGGCCGAAGCGTCGGCGCGGATGGCGCGCGGCGACTTCGCGGCGCCGCTGCCGCGCACGGGGATGGACGAGATCAGCCAGCTCGCGCGCGCCTTCGGTGAGATGCGCCGCGCCATCGCCGACCGCGAGGCGCGCCTTCGGTCCGCCCAGGCGGAGATGATCCACCGCGAGAAGCTGGCGGCCATGGGGCGCCTGGTCGCGCAGCTCTCGCACGAGATCAACAACCCCATCTACAACATCCAGAACTGCCTGGAGGCGCTGGAGCGGCGCGGGGACCCCAACGACCCCAACCGCGAGTTCCTCACCCTGGCGCAGGAGGAGCTTTCGCGCATGGCGTCGCTCACGCGGCGGCTGCTGGACCAGAGCCGCCCGCAGTCCGACGCCAGCAGCCTGCTGAACCTGAACTCGCTGCTCACGCGCGTGGTCACGCTGGCGGCGCCGGAGCTCAAGGCACGGGGGATCGACGTCTCTGCCGAGCTGGCGCCGGACCTGCCGCCGGTGGTGGCGCACCCGGAGGCCATCCAGCAGGTGCTGGCCAACCTGGTGGCCAACGCGAGCGACGCCATGCCGGGCGGCGGGCGGCTGCGCGTGGCCACACGGGCGGATGGCGACGCGGTGGAGGTGGTGGTGGAGGACACCGGCGCGGGAATCAGCGAGCAGGACCTGCCACACATTTTCGAGGCGTTCTACACCACCAAGCCGGGGGTGACGGGAATCGGGCTGGGGCTGTTCGTGTCGGAGGGGATCATCCGCGGCCACCGCGGGCGCATCGACGTGGAGAGCACGCTCGGCCGGGGGAGCCGCTTTACCGTGCGCCTGCCGCGCGAGACGCTGGACGCGTCGGTGTCGGAGGAGGCTCCGGCGCGCGACGAAGCGGAGCGCGAGGCGGCGGTCGCGGCGGATTGAGGGTGGCGGGGCGCGTCGGGACGGGTCTCGCGCGAAGGTCGAACAGCGTCGCGCCGCGCGCGCCCCCTCCCTCCCCGACCCTCCCCCGCAAACCGTGCGGGGGCGGGAGGTGCGGCGCACCTGGCGGAGCACGATCGAACTTCTCCCCTCTCCGCGAGGAACGAGCGGGTCGCGGCCGGGTGAGGGGTCCCGCGCGGACTCCGCGGTCCGGCTCCCCGCCGGGCGAGCGCCGTCCACGGCGTGCATTGAAGTTCGCGGTATACGTACATCCATCGAAAGTAGAGAGCGAATGGCGGACACCGCCCGCATCCTGATCATCGACGACGACCGCGCGTTCCGCGTGGGCACCGGTGCCCTGCTGGCCGACGAAGGCTACCGGGTGGAGGCGGCGCCCAGCGGCGACAGCGGGCTGGAAAAGCTGCGCGCCGACCAGTTCGACATGGTGCTGCTGGACCTGCGCATGGAGGGGCGCACGGGGCTCTCGGTGCTGGAGGAGCTGCGCGCGGCGGGGAACGACGTGCCGGTGCTCATGCTCACGGGCTTTGCGACCGTCGATTCCGCCGTGGCGGCGCTCAAGCTGGGGGCGGACGACTACCTGACCAAGCCCTGCGACAACGCGCTCCTGCGCTCAAAGATCAAGGCGATCCTGGCGCGGCGCGAACCCGTGCTGGGCGCCGGCGCGTCGCGGATCGTGGGGACGGGGCAGAAGATGCGCGAGGTCAAGCGCGCCATCGCCCGCGTGGCGCCCACGGAGAGCACCGTCCTTCTGCGCGGCGCCACGGGGACGGGCAAGGAGCTGATCGCCCGCGCGCTGCACGAGGAGAGCCCGCGCCGCAGCCGGCCGTACCTGGCCGTCAACTGCTCGTCGCTGGCCGAAGGACTGCTGGAGTCGGAGCTCTTCGGCCACGCCCGCGGCGCATTTACCGGCGCGGTGCAGGAGCGCAAGGGCATGTTCGAGGAGGCCCACCAGGGCACCATCTTTCTGGACGAGATCGGCGACGTTTCCCCCGCCATGCAGGCCAAGCTGCTGCGCGTGGTGCAGGAGCGGGAGGTGGTGCGGGTGGGCACCGCGCGGCCCGTGCAGGTGGACGTCAGGGTGATCGCCGCCACGCACCGCGACCTGGAGGCGATGGTGGAGGAGGGGACCTTCCGCAAGGACCTGTACTTCCGCCTGAAGGTCTTTCAGATCCGCGTGCCGGAGCTCAAGGAGCGGGTGGAGGACGTTCCCGCGCTGGCCGCGGCGGCGCTGGCGCGGTGGAACGAGCGCGTGGAGCCGCCCCGCCGCATCACCGGCATAAGCGACGAGGCCGTGGCGGTGATGCAGGCGTACGACTGGCCCGGCAACGTGCGCGAGCTGATGACGGCGGTGGAGTACGCGTGCATTGTCTGCGAGGGCGGGCGCATCCTGGCGCACCACCTTCCCGAGGAACTGCGCGAGGGGGCGGCCGCCGGCGTGTCGTCAAACGGCAACGGCCACGCGCACACGGGTGGCGACGCCCGCCGCGCCCCCGAGCCCGCGCGGCGGTACGTGGCCCCCGACGCCGACGCGGAGCGCGAGGCCATCATCCAGGCGCTGGAAGACGCGGAGGGCAATCGCACCAAGGCCGCCGCCGCGCTGGGCATGGGCCGCACCACCCTATGGCAGAAGCTCAAGGAGTACGGGCTGTAGGACCCGGGCCTCACGCGGAGGCGCGGAGACCATCGTCCGCGTCCTCCGTGTTTCTGCGGTACCATGAAAGCGTCGCCCGCGCCGCGGCCGTCATTTCGAAGGAGGCGCCCGCGTGATCGCTGCCGGTGCAGGAACCCGTGGCGCCGACTGAGAAATCTACTCACCCGTGCTGGTGCCCCGTTTACTTGCTCCGCGCCCGCCCGGATTATCGTTCCTCGGTCGACGCGCCGTGCATCCGCCACGCGCCGAGACCACGCGGGGCGCCTTCTGGCGAATGACAGTCCGCGGCGCGAGCGACGTTCATCCCCCCCGGTGCTGGATATCCCAGGAAGCCGATCTCTCCAGATCCGTCAGGTTATTGATGGGCATTGTGTTGATGCCGGTCCGGCGCTCGCGTCGGTGATCGATGCCGAACGTGATGCTTGACGAATCAATTTTCGTTGATGTATTATGCTGCAGCGAACGGGGCGAGGGATGGCGGCCGAGGGGGCCGTTTTTCTTCGCCATAATCCATCAACAAAACTT
>DATABT010000877.1:0-10516 GCA_036259455.1 Longimicrobium sp.
GCCCCGCCGTACATGATAAGAACGCTCCGCCGCCGACGCCAGCGGGAGCGCGTCACCCCGAGCGGGCCGCCGCCAGCAGAGGGCGCACCGTCCGCCGGTACAGGTTCGATGCGCGGCGATAGACCGGGTGCGTGAAGATGCGCAGGTACGACGGGTAGTCCCAGAACCGCTTGGGCGGCAGGTCCATGATGGCCTGGAACTCCGCGTCCGTGAGCCCGAACTTCTTCACCACGAACTCGCGGTCCTCGCGCTGCAGGTCCACGGGGTAGGGGTCGCCCTTCAGCTCCTCCAGCGCCTGCTCGCGCGTCATCTCCCCCGCGCAGATCAGGCTGGAGAAGTGCATCCGGCGCTTGTCGTAGCCGAACTTCTTCGGCAGGATGTACCCCTGGTAGAAGCGGGTGTAGATGGACTCGTAGTGCTTGCCGCCGTAGTACTTCCACCCCAGCTGCTCCTGCAGCACCTTCAGGGCGTCGGCCTTCACGTAGTCCATGTAGTTCAGGATGTCGATGCGCGGGTTCTGCAGCGGGTACAGCCGCGCCTGCCACCACGTCATGTGCGGAAAGGTACGCAGCGGCACCGTGCCGAACATCCGGTGGATGCTGTGGATGTACCGCCAGTCGATGTGGCCGTTGCTCCACGCGGCGGGGAGGTGGCTCTCCGTGCGCAGGTTCTGCCCCGACAGGATGTACTTGATGCCGTGCTTGCGCGCCACCTGGTACAGCACGGTGACGATGGCGTGGTCCGTGGGGATCTCCGAGTCCGGCGTGGACGCGCGCAGAAAGGCCAGCTGCAGGTCCTTGAACTCGTCCCAGTCCAGCACGTGCGTGTGCAGGTCCACGCCCAGCAGCCGCACGGTGTTCTCGATGTTCTTTACCGCCAGCTCCGAGTCCCAGCCGTTGTCCAGGTGCACGGCCAGCGGGCGCAGCCCCATCTCCTTGACCTTCCAGGCCAGGTAGGTGCTGTCGACGCCGCCGCTCACCCCGATCACGCAGTCGTAGGGGCGGCCCTGGCCGCTGCGGCGCACGTCCTCCACCACCTGCTCCAGCTTGCGCCGGCCCGCCTCGCCCGTGAGCACGTTCTCGGCGATCAGGGCGTCGCGGGTGTGGCAATGGCTGCACACGCCCTGCGCGTCGAACTCGATCTCCGGGTCCGACGTGTCCATCACGCAGCGCGTGCAGATCTGATATTCTCGCGAAGTCATTTCCAAGGCTTGCTGCCCCGTGGCCGCCCTGGCGGGCCGGGGTGCCCGCGCGCACCGCGCCTCACGGCACGCGCAGGGAATCGATGCGAAAGTGCGCGCCGTGTACCGTGGTGCGGCCCTCGCGGGTCATGTAGTAGGCGGTAAAAATGGAGCCGTCGTCGAGCTCCACCGAGCTGGGATAGCCGCAGTCGTCGTTCTCGCTGCCGGCGTCCAGCACGCCTTCCACGCGCTTTTCCCACGTGCGGCCGCCGTCGCGGCTCAGGGTATACCGTACGCCCATGTCTTCGCGGCGGTACCCCCGCGCCAGCAGCACCTGTCCGGCCCGCAGGTGCAGCAGGTGCGGGGGAACTCCCCAGATGGAGAGCTTGCGCACCCGGCCCCACGTGCGGCCGTCGTCACCGGACTCGGCCTGCCGCAGGTAGCCGTCGCCCGAACGGAAGACGGCGATGACGCGCCCGCCCACCCACAGCAGCGACGTCTCGTTGAACTCCTCGCCCGGGTCGCGCGCGATGGTGGCGCCGAAGCTCCAGGTGAGCCCGCCGTCCTCGGACCTGAGCACGTGGGTGGACCGGTTGCCGTCCAGCCCCACGGGCGCGTACACCGGCATCAGCAGCTGGCCCGCCTCCAGCTCCAGCACCGCGCTGCGGCTGGCCACCCACGGAAAGGGCCGCCCGCTGGCGTCGCGCAGCTGGGCGCCGGTAATGGTCACCGTGTCGGCCCAGGTGCGGCCGCCGTCGTGCGAGCGCAGCACGACGACGTACGGAAGCCACTCCATGTACCCGGGGCGGCTGACGAACACGTTCGCCACCAGCGTGCCGTCGGCAAGCTCGGCCAGGCCGGCCTCCCGCTCGTTCTGCGGCGAATCGTAGAGCATCGTGGTCTCCACCCGCTTCATCTGGCCGTCCACGTGCCGGTAGCGCGCCATCATGATGCGCGCAGGCGGATTGACGTGGCTGTGTCCCTGGCGCCAGGTGACCAGCACGTCGCCGTTGCGCAGGCGCGTGGCGGATGGAAACGCGCTGTGCCCGTCGCCCGCGATCTCAACCCTGGACAGCAGCAGCGTGGGATCCACCGCGGGTTCCTCGGGCTCGGTGGCGTCCTTGCACGCGGCCAGCCAGAACAGGCAGAACAGGGCCAGGGCTCGGGCCACTGCGCGCGGGCGGCGGCCGGGGGCTCCCTCGCGGGGGGACATACGCATACGGCTTCGGTGAGGTGGTGATGCGGGGCGGCTTGGCGCCGGAATATAGCCCCCGTCCGGAGCACCTCGCCAGCCCCGCGCGGACGGGCGCAATCCGTCCCCGTCGCGGCGGCGGGCAACCCCGCATCAGGTGCCCGACCCCGGATGCCGGCGGCGCGGATCCACCGGCACGGTTCAGCCCAGGAATCCGCGCGTCGAAGTTCCCCGGTCCCGGCGAGCCACCGTTTTCCGCGACGCGCCGGCTCCGCCGGATCTCCCGGCGCCACCGCCCCGTGTCCCTCCCCGGCCGCGTCCATCCGCAGCAGACCGCCATGCGCGCGAACCGGGATCAGTCCCGGGCGCCCTCGTCCGCCAGGAGCGCCATGAGGTTGCCCAGCGCGCCCGGTTGAAAGTAGTAGCCGCTGACCTCCTCCCCCACCCGCGGAAGGGGGCCCGCCAGCAGCGCGCGCAGGTCGCCGGGCGTGGAGAGCAGGGTGGCGTGCCCGGCCTCCCAGAGCGGGGCCACGATCTGATGGGTGGCGAACGGCAGCACGGCCGTGGCAACGCCCAGCCCCAGTGCCTCGTAGTGGCACGTGGACGAGATGCTCAGGTGCAGGTGCGCCCGCAGCAGCAGGTCGAAGGTGGACTCGCCCGCGCCGGCCACCACGGAGGCGCGGGGGTCGCTCCCCAGGGCCGCCCGGTAGGCGTCGCCCCGCGGCTCCGAAGCGGGGTGCAGCTTGACCACCAGCCGCAGGCCGGGGTCCGGCTCCAGGCGAAGGAACTCGGCCAGGAACGCGGCCAGGCGCTCCGTTTCAATGTCCTGGGAGGTGACCAGCACCATCCGCTCGCCCCCCCGGCCGGGAGGGCCGCGGCGCGCGCGGTACGCGTCCATCCGCAGGCTCCCCACCACGCGCAGCGCGTCGCCCCAGAACCCCCCGCGCGCCAGGGCGCGCCGCCAGTGCTCGCCGTACACCAGCACCCGGTCCGGAACGGGCATGCGGCCGCGGTAGGGGACGGCGTACCCGGTCCACCCGTACGCGTGGTGGTCGCCGTACACCAGCCCGTGCTGCATCTCGAGCACCCGGATTCCCCGCTCACGCGCGGCGGCCGCCAGCGCGTTCTCGCCCGGGTCGGCGGTGAACACCCATCGTGGACGCACGCGCGCCAGCAGCAGCCCGTACGCCCGTCTGGTCCAGTAGAAGCGCAGCAGGGTCGCCCGCACCAGCGGCAGCGGAACGAGGCCCGGGCCGAACCCGGCGGCCAGCGCCTCCGCCAGACCCGCCGCGGCGCGCTCCACCCCGGCCGGCGGACGGAACCGGCCCAGCACCCCCGCGGCCATCCCGAACAGTTCCGTGGTCATGGCGCCCGGGTGGCGCGCGCGCGCGCGGCGGGCGAGAAACGAAGGCGAGTTGACGCCGTCGATCTTTACGGCGCCCGGAAAGGCCTCCAGCAGCTCGTGGAACCACACGTCGCGGTACGCGCCGCCGTCGTGGTCGGCCAGCCCCGACACCAGCGACTTGATCAGCACGTCGCTGCGCCGGAGCCGCGCCGCGCCCGCCAGGTCGCCCGCGGCCAGGCGCAGGCGCTGTCCGCGGGTCATGGGGTCCTGCGCGGCGGAGGACCGGCGCTGCAGCTGCTTGCCCACGGCCAGCCTCAGCAGCGGCCACACGCACCAGCCGTCCACCTGGTACTGCAGCAGGTCGTGCTCGGCCTCCACCCGCGCGAGCTCCGCTTCGGCGCGGGCGGGGGTGATCTCGGCGGCCGCGTCCTGGGCGTCGCCCGCCGGGGCGGTGGCGGACGTCATGCGTCCGCGCCCGCTTCCAGCCCCGCGCGCGCGAGACGCAGCGCCCGCGCGTACGAGGCGTCTTCGCCGTCCCGGCACAGCGCCGCGTACAGCCGCCGGACCCGGTCCAGGTCCTCGGCGGTGTCCACCGTCCAGCTCAGGTCGGAGTTGTCCGCCTCGTCCGTCACGCTGCCCACGCGAAACAGCTCGGGGTGCTCGGAGAGGATGAACTGCGTCACGTGCTCGCGGGCGGCGGCGCTGGTCGCCATCCGGTGCACCCGCTCCAGGGTGTCGCGAAAGAGCGCCTCCACGTCCAGCCCCTGCGGATAGGTGCGCCGCACCACGTTGGACGCGTAGTCCAGCCGGTCGCGCCCGTCCGCCAGGTGCCGCACCACGCGGTCCACCACCGCGGGCTCGATGAGCGGGCAGTCCGCCGTGCTGCGCACCACCAGGTCCGCGCCGGCCTCGCGGGCGGCGCCGGCGTACCGCGACAGCACGTCGGCCTCGCTGCCGCGGAACCAGCGCACGCCGGCCTCGTCCGCCAGCCGTACCACGGGATCGTCGGTGGCGTTCCGCGTCGTGGCGACGACGATCTCGTCCAGCTCCGTGCAGCGGAGCAGCCGGGCCAGCTGCACCCTCATCATGGGGGTGCCGCCCAGGTCCATCAGCACCTTGCCCGGCAGCCGCGTAGACGTCGTGCGGGCCTGCAGGATCAGTACGCGCCTCATCGCCCGTTCCGGCGCCCGGCCGGAGGCCTCACGCCGCGCCTCCGCTCACCAGGTCCCAGTCCAGCGGCGTGCCGCGCGCCACGTCGCGCGACGCCGTGCGCCCCAGCACCTGCTCCAGGTGGCGCGTGTGCAGCCCGTACCCCGGGCGAATGCTGCGCACGTTTCGCCGCGTGAACGCCTCCCCCGCCCGCACGTCTTCGACGACGAAGAGCGAGCGGCGGAAGACGCGGCTCCCCTCCTCCGCCGGGCCGGGACCGTAGCGCACCTCGCCCAGCGCCTGCTCGGCCACGCGCACGGCGGCCACCATCGCGCGGAACTCGTCCGGCTGCAGCGAAAAGGCGCTGTCGGGCCCGCCCGCCGCGCGGTCCAGCGTGAAGTGCTTCTCCACGATGCAGGCGCCCAGCGACACCGCCACGGCCGGCACCGCCGCCTCCATCGAATGGTCCGACAGCCCCACGGGCACCCCGAACGCCTCGGCAAGGTGCGGGATGGTCCGCAGGTTCATCGTGTCCGGCGTGCAGGGGTACGCGCTGGTGCACTTGAGCAGCGACAGCTGCGATCCCCCCGCCTGGCGGATGGTCCGCACCGCCTCGTCGATCTCCGCCAGCGTGGCCATCCCCGTGCTGACGATCAGCGGCTTTCCCGTCGAGGCGACCTTTCGCAGCAGCGGGAGATCGACGTTCTCGAACGAGGCCACCTTGTGCGCCACCACGCCCAGCTCTTCGAGGTAATCCACCGCCGTGTCGTCGAAGGGGGTGGAGAAGAAGTCCAGCCCCTCCTCCATCGCCACGTCGCGCAGGCGCGGGTGCCACTCCCATGGGGTGAACGCCTCGCTGTACAGGTCGTGCAGCGTGCGCCCGTCCCAGAGCGTGCCCTTTACGCGGAACCACTCCGCGTCGCTCTTGATGGTCAGCGTGTCGGCCGTATACGTCTGCAGCTTGATGGCGTCGGCCCCCGCGGCCTTCGCGGCGCGGATGGTGTCGATCGCCCGGTCGATGCTCTGGTTGTGGTTGGCGGACAGCTCCGCCACCAGGTACGCGGGCTCGCCCGGTCCCACGCGCCGGCCGTTGATGTCGATGTACCGCTCCCCCATCACGCCGCTCCCACCGCGGCCGCCAGCCGCCGCTCGAAGGCCAGGCACGCCCGGCCGTGCATCTCCGTCTCACCGGCGCCGCGAAAGCCGGCCTTTTCAAAGGCCCGCACCGACGCCGTGTTTCCCTGGATCACCACCCCGCGCACCGCGCTCACGCCCAGCACCTGGCACGCCATCCGCCAGGTCAGCTCCAGGATGCGCGTTCCCAGCCCCATGCCGCGAAACGCCGACGACACCGCGTACCCGATCTCCGCCGTTTCCCCGTCCTCCATCCGGTCGTAGCGCACGTGCGCCGCCACCACGCCGGCCAGCTCGATCACCCAGATGGCCGTGTCCGCCGACTCCAGCTTGCGGGCGTACCAGCGCAGGTGGCTCTCCAGCGGGATGGGATGGGGGTTGAAGGCGTTCGCCCGCACGCCGGGATCGTTGGCGATGCGGAGCAAGTCCAGCGCGTCCGCCGGGGCCGCGCGCCGCAGGATGATGCGGTTGCCGCTGGCGCCGGCGCTGAGCGTCCCCAGCACGTTCAGCACGCGCTCCACGCCCCGCCCGTCCACCAGCTCGCGCCCGCGCGCGCCCATCGTCCGGCGCGCCTCGCGGTCCGCGGCGAGCTCCTTCACCGCCGCGGCGATCGCGTCCGGGTCCGCCACCGCGCCGATGGAGCGTGCGGCGCCCAGCGCGTCCAGCCCCCGCGCGATGGCCGCCTGGTTCTCCGCCGCGGTGACCAGGATCGAGGGAACGCCCATGAACGACAGCTCCCACGAGGTCGATCCGGAGGCGGAGACGGCCAGGTCCGCCCACGCCATCTGCTCCGGCATCCGCGGCCCGCCGTCCAGCAGCGTGACGGGGAGATCGGAGGATGCGATCCACGCCTCCAGCGGCGCGCGGTGCGGATTCGCGGGCCCCACCATCACCCGCACCTCCTCCATCGAGATCCCGGCGCGGGCGATACCTTCGAGGACGCCCGGCGTCTGGTTGCCGGGGTCCGCCCCGCCCAGCGTGACCAGGATGCGCTCCGCCGTCCGGCGAACGGGCCGCTCGGCCACGCCCCAGGGCAGAAACTCGCGCCGCAGCAGGGCGAACCGGGTGCCCAGCAGCAGCACCGTCCCGGGCTGCACCGGGTACTCGCGGTGGGTGGCGTCCAGGTTCTGGTTCAGCAGCACGTCGGTCTCGTACGCCGGCTGGTGCGCCGTGTCGTCCAGCACCAGCGTCCGCGCGCCCATCTCCCGGACGGCGCGCTGGTACTCCGGCCCGTAGCCGTAGCCGTCCAGCACCACCCACCGCGCCCGGCGCCGCTCCGGCGGACGGGAGACGGCGGCGCGCAGGGCCTCCATCTCCTCCTCCACCGATCCCTCCAGCGGCAGCAGGTCCACGATCACCCCGGCGGCCTTCGCGCGGGCCAGCAGCGCCTCGCTCCCGCAGCGGGTCACGAAGGTGGCGTCGCCGCCGCGCGCCACGCAGCCCTCGGCCAGCGCCAGGCACCGCATGAAGTGCCCGGCGCCCACCGCGGGCGTGGCGTCCGCGCGCACCAC
Organism: Longimicrobium sp.; assembly: GCA_036259455.1. Lineage (GTDB taxonomy): Bacteria > Gemmatimonadota > Gemmatimonadetes > Longimicrobiales > Longimicrobiaceae > Longimicrobium. Next base: position 7,512 of record DATABT010000877.1, read on the forward strand.
CAGGGAAAGGCGGCGTCCCTCAGACGGCATACGCGCGGCCCACCTTCTCCAGCGCCCGGACCACGTCGTCCACGTCCTTCTCCTCCATCAGGGGAAAGAGAGGCAGCGAGAGGATCTGCTCGTACGCCGCCTCGGCGCGCGGATGATCGCCCGGCCTGGTCCCCAGGTTCTGCTGGTAGTACGGGTGCAGGTGCACGGGAATGTAGTGCACGTTCACGCCGATCCCCTCCGCCCGCAGCGCCGCGAACACCCGCCCCCGATCCACCGAGAGCCGGTCCGTCCGCAGCCGCGCCACGTACAGGTGGTAGGCGTGGCAGGCGCCCGGCAGGTGGCCGAGTCCCGACACCCAGTCGAACGCCCGCAGCGCCGCGTCGTAGCGTGCGGCCAGCGCCTGCCGGCGGGCCACCCAGTCGCGCAGGTGCTTGAGCTGGCTGGTCACCAGCACGCACTGGAAGTCCGTCAGGCGGTAGTTGTAGCCCAGTTCCACCATCTCGTAGAACCAGGACCCCGCCGCCTCGCGCTGCCGCGCGTCGCTGGTGATGCCGTGCGTGCGGAACATCCGCATCCGCGCGGCGAAATCGGCGTCGTTCGTGGTGACGGCGCCGCCCTCGCCCGACGTGACGTGCTTCACGGGGTGAAAGCTGAACGTCGACAGGTCCGCGATCGAGCCCACCGGCGTTCCCTGGAACGAGCCGCCCAGCGAGTGCGCCGCGTCCGCCACCAGCGCGAACCCGTGGCGCTCGGCCAGCGTGCGCAGCGCGCCGTAGTCGCAGGGCTGGCCCGCGTAGTCCACCGCCACCACCGCCTTCGTGCGCGGCGTGACGCGCCGCTCCACTTCGGCGGGATCGATCAGCAGCGTGGACGGGTCCACGTCCGCGAACACCGGCGTGCCGCCCTGGTAGATGACGCAGTTGCTGCTGGCCGCGAAGGTCATCGCCGGGACGATCACCTCGTCGCCCGGGCCGATCCGGAGCGCGAACATGGCCGCGTGCAGCGCCGCCGTGCCGCTGTTGACGGCCACCGCGTCCGCCGCGCCGGTGACCCCCGCCAGCGCCTGCTCGAAGGCGCCGACGGCCGGCCCCGTGGTCAGCCAGTCGCTGCGCAGCGTGGCGACCACCGCGTCGATGTCGTCTTCGGAGATCCACTGGCGGCCGTACGGGAGCAGCCTGGACCGGACGGGCGTGCCGCCCTCGATCGCGAGATCAGACGGCAAGGGGCTCCTCCTCTTCCATCCCCACCATGCGGCGCAGGTCTTCCACGCTCAGCCAGTCGTTGTTGGTGTCGCTGCCGTAGCGGAACCCCTCCGGGCACGGCCGGCCGCCGTCCGCGCGACGCGGGGCTTCGGCGTCCCAGTCGTGAAAGGCGGGCAGGATGACGAAGTGGTCGCCGTACTCCAGCGTGTGGCGGGCGTCGTCTTCCGACACCAGCACCTCGTGCAGCTTTTCGCCCGGACGGGAGCCCACCACCTCGATGCCGCACCCGGGCGCCAGCGCCAGCGCCAGGTCCATGATGTTCATGCTGGGAATCCTGGGAACGAAGATCTCGCCGCCCTGCATGCGCGCCAGGGAGCGGAGCACGAACTCCACCCCCTGCTCCAGCGTGATCCAGAAGCGGGTCATGCGCGGGTCCGTCACCGGCACCGTGCCCGTGCGCCGCCGCTGCAGGAACAGCGGCACCACGCTGCCGCGGCTTCCCACCACGTTGCCGTAGCGGACCACGCCAAAGCGGGTGCCGTGCGCCCCCGAGTAGTTGTTGGCGGCGATGAACAGCTTGTCCGCCGTCAGCTTGGTGGCCCCGTACAGGTTGACGGGGTTCACCGCCTTGTCGGTGCTGACGGTGATCACCCGCCCCACGTTGCGGTCGATGGCCGCGTCGATCAGGTTGGCCGCGCCCAGGATGTTGGTCCGCACCGCCTCCAGCGGGTTGTACTCGCACGCCTCCACCTGCTTGAGCGCCGCCGCGTGGACGACGACGTCCACCCCGTCCAGCGCGCGGTACAGCCGCTCGCGGTCGCGCACGTCGCCCAGGAAGTAGCGCACGGCCTCGAAGGCGTGCTCGGGAAAGCGCTGCCGCATCTCGTACTGCTTCTGCTCGTCGCGGCTGAACACCACCACCTTGCGGGGCTGGTGGCGCTGCAGCAGCGTCTCTACCAGCTTCTGGCCGAACGACCCGGTGCCGCCCGTGACGAGCACCACCCGGCCGTCGAACGCCCCGGGCTCCACCGCGCTCACGCGATCTCCAGGGTGCGCTCCACCCGCCGCGAAAGGCGCGCGGTGAGCAGGTACGAGATCAGCATGGCCGCCGCCGTGGCCTGCGCCGAGCCCACGGCGCCGTTCAGCGAGATCAGCAGCCAGTTGAGCGCCACGTTGGCCACGCCCGTTCCAAAGGTGATCCACGCCAGCCAGTGCGTGCGCCCGGCGTAGAAGATCTGGTTCACCACCATCTTGTACATCCCCTCGAACGCGCTCGCCAGCGCCAGCCAGAGCACGAACTGCGCGGCGCCGCGGAACTGCGGGCCCACCAGCCACCCCAGCAGCCAGGGCGCCAGCCCCGCCAGCGCCAGCGCGCCGGCGATGATGGCCACGTTGTACAGGCGCGTGAGCCGGTGCACCCGCCGCCGCGTCCCCGGGAGGTTGGCCTTCAGCTGGCCGAAGAGCCAGGGCGCCCACGCCTGGTTGAACGACTGCTGGGCCACGCCGATCAGCATGGCCACCTGCACGCCCACCACGTACAGGCCCGTCTCCTCCACGCCCACCATGTGGGTGAGGAAGAGCCGGTCCGTGGTGACGATGAGCAGCCCGCCGTACACGTGGGGGATGAGCCCGCCGCCGTACCTGACCGCGTGCTTCAGGTGCCCGCGGTCCACCCCGCCGCGCACCCATCCGCCGCGCACCAGCACCGCGAGCCCGATGGCGCCGACCAGCAGCTGGCTGGCGATCTCCCCCAGCACCCGGCCGCGCCACCCCCATCCCTGGCCCACCACCAGCCACACGGAGATCCCCAGC
>DATABT010000878.1:0-2797 GCA_036259455.1 Longimicrobium sp.
ACCAGCACGGGTGAGTAGATTTCTCAGTCGGCGCCATGGGAATCCTGCACGGGCTGAGTTCGGTGCAGGCGCCTCCTTCGAAATGACAGTTCGGCGTCGGGTCTGTTTACCTGCAACAAAATCGACGAAGAACCTCTTTTCTCCAACCGCATCCTGAAAGGGACCTGAGACAATCAGCGCACCCAATCGTCAGCCGTATTCGAGATCGGGAGTGATTTCCTGAACCTCCCGGTCGCCGCGCGCGAGATTCCTGAATCTCTGGCGCCGGCCACCTCCCGGATCGCCCCGAATCGCTTCGGGGGCGCCCGGCGCGCGGGAAGGATTTGCCTGCGCGGGCGGGCGGCACTACCTTGGGGACATTGGGAAATTATGGAAGATTGAGAGTGGCGGAGGCCGCATGATTGTCGCTTCAGGCTCCTTGCGGCCCGGTTGTGACGCAGCATCTGGGTAGTCGGCGCCGCGGTGTGTACCAGGTACGCCCCACACCCGTAGCTGCCACCGGCGTGTCAAGCTTTTTGTAAAAGCGGTCGCGGCAGGAACTTGCGAAGAACGCCCCGTCCGGACCGGCAGCGGTATGCCGGTTGCTACTGGTCCCGGTAGCAGTCACCCCCGTACCAGCTCGCAGGGCTGGAGCAGCCAGGGTGCGGGCAGGCTGGGGGTTGCACCGTTCATTTGCGGTTCCACAGTACGGCGCCCCCCGACCATGCGAAGCACATCTTCGCGGCCCTCAGCCTCCCGCGTCCTTGCTCCAGCCGCCGGCGCTTCAGAGCCGGCGTCGCGGACGGGCCGTCCCGGATCGGGGCGGCCCGTTCGCGTGCAGACGTCCGGACCGCGATGGCTCCCGCACCCAGCCCTGCGCACATGCGGACGCTCAATTACAACCACCTGTGGTATTTCTGGATGGTGGCCCACGAGGGGAGCATTGCCGCCGCGTGCCGCAAGCTGGGCGTCACGCAGCCCGCCATCAGCGCCCAGATCCAGCGGCTGGAGCGGTCGCTGGGCGAGATCCTGTCCGTGGGCGAGGTAAAGCTGTTCGAAAAGAGCGGGCGCGGACTGGCGCTCACGCCCGCGGGGACCACGGTGTACGCCTACGCGGACGAGATGTTCGCCCTCGCCCGCGAGATGATGGAGACGCTGGAGCGCGGCGGGCGGCGGCCGCTGGACCTTGCCGTGGGCGTGGCCGACGGGGTGCCGCCCACCCTGACGCACCGCCTGCTCGGTCCCGCGATGGAGCTGCCGCGTCCCGTGCGGCTGGAAATGCGGCACGGCCCGCTGGCGCGTCTGAGCGCGGAACTGGGCGCCCGTGAGCTGGACCTGGTGCTGAGCGCGGAGCGGCTTCCCCCGGGCTCCGCCGTGCGCGCGCGGCCGCACCCGCTGGGGCACTGCGGCATCACCCTGCTGGCCACGCAGGCGATGGCGGCGGAGCTCGTGGAGCGTTTTCCCGCGTCGCTGGACGGGGCCCCGTTCGTCATGCCGCCGGAGAGCGCGCCCCTGCGCCGCACGCTGGACAGCTGGCTGCAGGCCGCGGGGGTGGCGCCCATCGTGGTGGCGGAACTGGACGACTGGACGTCGCGGCTGCTGCTGGCGCAGACGGGCCGGGGCGTGATCGCCGCGCCCGCCGCCGTGGCCGCCGAGCTGGCCGCCCGGCACGCGCTGCACCCCGTGGGCGAAGCGCTGGACGCGGTGCAGCACTTCTACGCCCTCACCGTGGAGCGCCGCCCCCGGCATCCGGCCGTGGTGGCCGTAATCGACGCCGCGCGGCTGGACCCCATCCGCTGAGTGCGCCACGGATCCCACGCGTTTCATCTCCCGTCCAAACCCTCCGGCCGCGGCGCGCATCAGAAGCAGCGGAACCGGCGGTGGCGCCGTGCCACTGCCCCCTCTCCTCCACGTCCCGGAGCTTACCATGCGCACGTCTCGCCTCTTCTTTCTTTCCCTTGCCCTGGCCACCGTGGCGGGGCCCGCCGCCGCGCAGGAGAACTCCGACCGCTGGGTGGAGCGCTGCCGCCGCAACCACCAGGGCGAGAACCGCCGGGTGCACTGCGAGGTGCGCGAGACGCGCATCCCGGCCCGCGGCGCGCTGCGGGTGGACGCGGGGCAGAACGGCGGCGTGAGCGTGCGCGCGTGGGACGGGCGCGACGTGCTGGTGCGCGCCCGGGTGCAGACCCACGCGCGGACGGAGGAGGATGCGCGCGAGCTGGCCCGCGGCATTCGCGTGAACACCAGCGGAACCATCAGCTCCAGCGGCCCGGAGTCGTCCGGGCGCAACCGCGGCTGGGCGGTGAGCTACGAGATCCTGGTGCCGGCGCGCACGAACCTGGACGCGGAGACCCACAACGGCCCCATCTCGGTGCATGGGCTGTCGGGCGACATCGAGGTGCGAGCGGTGAACGGCCCCATCTCGCTCAACGAGCTGGCGGGCGACGTGCAGGCGCGGGCGCAGAACGGCCCCATCACCGTCAACCTGTCCGGCCGCCGGTGGAACGGCGAGGGGCTGGACGCGGAGACGGTGAACGGCCCCATCACCGTGCGCATGCCGCGCGGCTACGCGGCGCACCTGGAGAGCGGCACCGTGCACGGCCCCATCAACGCCCCCCGCGGAATCCGCCCCGAGCGGCGCAACGGAAACCGCTGGGCCCCCGGCGGCCGCATCAACACCGACATCAACGGCGGCGGCCCCACCATCCGCGTGGTGACCACCAACGGCCCGGTGAACATCCAGGAGAACTGATCCGCCGCCGGCTGTCCCGCGGAGGGTGGGGAGGAAAGAGAGAGGCCGCGGATGACCATCGTCATC
>DATABT010000879.1:0-3394 GCA_036259455.1 Longimicrobium sp.
CCTGACGGGAATGGCGCACGGCACCGCCGGCATCGTGCTGGCCCTGTCGCGCCTGGCCCGTGCCACCGGCGAAGCGCGCTTCCACGCCGCGGCCGACGAGGCCGCCGCGCACGAGGATGCGCGGTACGACGACGCGGCGGCGAACTGGCCGGACCTGCGCTGGGACCCGGCGACCTTCGCGGACGGCTGGTGCCACGGCGGGCCCGGCATCGCCCTGGCGCGTATGGACGCACCGGCGGATGTGCGCTGGCGCGTGGACGCGGAGCGCGGCGTCGCCGTCGCGCGGCGGGCGGCAATGGGGCGGCTGGACCACCTGTGCTGCGGCAACCTGGGCCGTGCACTCTGTCTGGCGGAAGGCGGCCGCGGCCTCGGCATGGCGGGCGCGGAGGCGGCGGGCGTCGCGCTGGCGTCCGCGGTCGTGGAGCGCGCGCGGCGGGACGGCGGATACGGCCTGTGGCGCCGCTACGACGGATTCCTGGCGTTCCCCGGCCTTTTCCAGGGCCTCGCCGGCGTCGGCTACGCCCTCCTGCGCCTCGCCGCCCCCCGCGCCGTTCCCAACGTGCTGACTCTGGAGTGATGAACTGCATTCGTCCCACACAGGGTCAACAGAGTCAACAGGGGATTTGTGTGTAGTTTCTCTGTTGACCCTGTTGACTCTGTGTGAAACCCAATCCTTTCCTTCCCTGCCTCGGAACCATGAACATCCTCGGGATCAACGCCGCGTTTCACGACTCGTCCGCGTGTCTCGTCATCGACGGAAAGGTGATCGCCGCGGCGGAAGAGGAGAGGTTCACCCGCATCAAGCACCACAAGCGGCCGCGGCCCTTCCAGAGCCACGCGCTCCCCTTCCGCGCCATCCACTACTGCCTGCGCGAGGCGGACCTCACCCTGGCCGACGTGGACCAGGTGGCGTACGCGTTCGATCCCTTTCCGCTCGTCCAGCGCGCCGGGCACCAGCCCGTGCTGCGGCTGCCGGAAAACGAGCGGGACGCTGGCGGCGCGCGCGGATTCGATCCGTGGACCAGCGTGTTCCTGGCCGGCATCACCGAGGCGCCGCGGCTGCTCTTGGAGGACCTGCCGTGGGACCTGCAGGACAGCATGACGGGCCCGCCGCCGCCCTTCCGCTTCATCCCGCACCACCTGGCGCACGCCGCAAGCGCTTATCATCCATCGCCTTATGACGAGGCGGCGGTGCTCACCATCGACGGCTACGGCGGCGACGCCACCACCACGTACTGGCACGGCCGCGGGGCCGGGCTGCGGCCGCTGGGCGGTGTCGATCTCCCGCACTCGCTGGGGCTGCTGTACGAGAACGTGACCGCGTTCCTGGGCTACCAGCGCTCGTCGGACGAGTACAAGGTGATGTCGATGGCGGCTTCCGGGCGGCCGATCTACCTCGACGCGTTCCGCGAGACCATCAGGCTGGGCGCGGACGGATGCTACCGCACCGAGCTGCGCGCGCTGGAGGGACGGCTGGGCGCGCCCCGCCGCCGCGGCGAGCCGCTGGAGCAGCGGCACTTCGACGTGGCGGCGTCGCTGCAGACGGCGCTGGAAGAGGCCGTGCTGCACCTGGTCCACTGGCTGCACGAGGCCACGGGGGCGGATGCGCTCTGCGCGGCGGGCGGCGTGGCGCTCAATTGCAAGCTGAACGGACGGTTGCGCGCGGAGGGGCCGTTCCGGCGGATGTGGGTGCAGCCCGCCGCCGGCGACGCGGGCGCGGCGCTGGGCGCCGCCCTCGCCGTGGCGGCAGAGGAAAGCGGTGCGCGCTCGTGGCGGATGGAGGATGCCTACCTGGGCCCCGGCGCATCGGATGACGACATCGAGAGCACGCTCCGCCGCGCCCGCGTGGCGTACCGGCGGATGGACAACGTGCCGGGGGAGACGGCGGCGCTCCTGGCGGACGAGAAGCTGATCGGCTGGTTTCAGGGGCGGATGGAGTTCGGGCCGCGGGCGCTGGGCGCGCGCTCCCTTCTGGCCTCGCCGCGCATCGAGACCACGCGCGACCGGCTGAACGCGCTCAAGTCGCGCGAGTCGTATCAGCCCGTGGCGCCCATCGTCCCGCTGGAATCGGCGGGCGAGTGGTTCGTGGAGGACGACGAGTCGCCGTTCATGCTCTTCGTGGGCCGCGTGCGCGACGACCGCGCCGCGCAGATCCCCGCGGTGCGCCACGGCGACGGCACCGCGCGCGTGCAGACGGTGCGGCGCGAGGTCAATCCGCGGCTGCACGCCCTGCTGCGCGCGTTCGAGGCGCGCACCGGCGTTCCCGTGCTCACCAACACCAGCTTCAACCTGCGCGAGGAGCCCATCGTCTGCACCCCGTCGGACGCGCTGCGCACCTTCTTTACCTCGTCGCTGGACGCGCTGGTGCTCGGCCGGTTCCTGGTGGAGAAGCCGTGAACCGCGTCTCGCGGAGGAAGGCTGAGATGACGCGGATGCGGGTCGCGCGCGCGCCGCGTCGTCATCGTGACCCGCTCTCCGGGAGGAGGTGATGATCACGGCGTCCGCCGCATCCGCCCTGATCCGCGACCTGCAGCGCGGGGTGCGTGCGCGCGTGCTCACCCGGCGCGCGGACCGCGAGCGCCACGCCACGGATTTCGGGGGATTGCACGCGTGCACGCCGCGGATCGTCGTGCGCGCCGCGGAGGAGGACGAGGTGCGCCACGTCCTGCGCATCGCACGCGCGGCGGGGATGCCGGTGGCGGTGCGCGGGTCCGGGCACTCCTTTGCGGGCAAGGCGCTCTCGCCCGGCATCCTGCTCTGCACGGGGGGCGGTGCCCCGCGCTGGCGGATTCGGGATGATGGCGGGGTGGAGGTAGATGGCGGCGCGCGCTGGGGGGAGTGGATTCCCGCGCTGGAGGCGCGCGGGGTTACGCTTCCCGCGCTGAGCGGCCTGGCGTCCGCGACGGTGGGCGGAACGCTCTCCGCCGGCGGATTCGGCTCCGGCTCGCCGCGCGCGGGCGCCGTCACGGACCACGTCCGCCGCCTGCGCCTGGTGACGCCGGACGGCGGCGCGCTGTGGTGCTCGGCGGAAGAGAACGCGGAGCTCTTTCGCTTTGCGCGGGTGGGGCAGGGACGGCTGGGCGTCATTACGCACGCGGAGTTCGGCACCGTGCCGCGCCCGCCGCTCTTCCGCCTGCGCGTCCGCTCCCTCCGCGCACCCGGCGACCTGCGCGACGTCGCTGCCTGGCTCGCCGCCCGTGGGACCGAGGTGCCGCCGTTCTTCTTCGCCGAGGTGGCGGCGGGCGGGACCGGACGCGCCGCCCTCGGCACGCCCGTGGAGACGCGCGGCGGCGGCTTTCTTCCCTCCGCCGAGCTTCCGGGCGAGGGGGAGATGCTCCTGCTGCCGCCGGACGCGCTCTCCGACCCCACCAGCCCGCGCGAGCCGTCCGGCGCC
>DATABT010000880.1:0-3789 GCA_036259455.1 Longimicrobium sp.
CCGGATCACCAGCACGGGTGAGTAGATTTCTCAGTCGGCGCTATGGGAATCCTGCACGGGCTGAGTTCGGTGCAGGCGCCTCCTTCGAAATGACAGTTCGGCGTCGGGTCTGTTTACCTGCAACAAAATCGACGAAGAACCTTTTTTTTCGGCTCTTTCGATTTCGCCGCAGGCACGATGAACCGTCATTCCCCGGCCGCCGCTGGAGTTCCTGCACCGGCGGACGTCGCGCGGGCGCACCCCGGAATGACGGTTCGCGGCGCCCGGGCCAGGTTCCGGCTGCGCGCTGCAACTGAATCCGCGATGAACCTCTTTCCTCCGCGTCCTCCGTGTGACGCGCTTGGCGGGATCAAGATTTTGCTTGGAAGCCGGAGCGGCGGCGCCTAGACTGCTCACGATCCGCATCCCTCCATCCACCTCTCCCGGAAGGCCGCGCGCCGCCCGCCGCTCGCACCGGCGCAGAACCATCATCCCGCATCATCCCGCCCGCTCACCCGGAAGGTGGACATGGCCTGGAAGGACCTCCCCGCGAAGCCCAACATCCTGCTCATCATCACCGACCAGATGCGGTGGCCGCAGCACTGGCCGGAGGGGTGGGCGCAGCAGCACCTGCCTTCGCTGGACCGGCTGATGCGGAATGGGATGACCTTCACGCAGGCCTTCTGCGCGGCGTGCGAGTGCTCGCCCAGCCGCGGCGCGCTGGTCACCAGCACCTACCCGCAGACCAACGGCGTCACCACCACGCCGCCGGGGGTGAACCTGCCGGCGGATCTTCCCAACCTGGCCACGGTGCTCGCGGGCGCCGGATACCAGGCCGCGTGGAGGGGCAAATGGCACCTGTTCGATCCCGCCACCGCGGAGGGCGACCTGGCCGCGTACGGCTTCGCCGGTTGGGACCCGCCCGACGCCGGCATCACCCTGGACACCACGCTGCTGGGCGGCGGCACGCCGGGGACGCCGTCCACCAACGGCAACGATCCCCGCTACGTCTCCGGCGTGGACGGCGCGGTGGACTTTCTCAACGGCCCGCTGCCGGACCAGCCGTTCTTTCTCGTCGTCTCACTCGTGAACCCGCACGACGTCCACGTCTACAACCAGAAGCCGGCGGACGTGGGGTATCCCTTTCCGCCGCCCGTGACGGACATTCCGCTGCCCGGCAACGCGGGCGACCCGCTGACCACCAAGCCGGCGGTGCAGCGGCTCTTTCGCGAGGGGTTCGACCACCAGGCCGGCCATCGCTTTCACCCGCACGAGGGGGTCACGCCGGAGGGATACGCCAACTTCTACGCGTACCTGAACACGCTGGTCGACGAGCAGGTGGCGGCGGTGCTGCGCGCGCTGGACGCCAACGGTCTCACCGACGGCACGCTGGTGGTGCGCATCGGGGACCACGGAGAGATGGGGATGGCGCATGGGCTGCGCGAGAAGATGTACAACGCGTACGAGGAGGCCATCCACGTTCCCCTGATCTTTTCCAACCCGCTGGCCTTTCCCGAGCCGGTGCAGACGGACGCGCTCGCCAGCCTGGTGGACCTGCTGCCCACCCTTGCCGCCATCGCGGGCGCCACGGCGCCGGCGGGCCCGGTGGGCGTGGACCTGACCCCCGTCCTCGCCGGCGAAACGCCGTCGGTGCAGGACGCCGTGCTCTACGCCTACGACGACACCTTCGGTCTTTCGGACACGCAGTACGCCACGCACATCCGCGCCATCCGCACGGCGGGGTACCTGTACGCCGTCTATTTCAGCGAAAGCAATCCCGACGTGCCGCCGGAGTTCGAGATGTACGACCTGGCGGCGGACCCCGGCGAGTGCGTGAACCTGCTGAACCCGCTGCAGCCGGACGTCCTGGAGCTCTGGATGCGGCTGCACGGCGAGCTCATCGATCTCTGCGTGGCGAAGAACGCGCTGCCGGCGGAGCCCGCCGTTCCGCGCGCGGTGGACGCGTCGCTGCTCAATCCGCGTCCCAGGTCGTTCCCGCTCCCAGACTCCATCTTCACCGAGCCGATCTCCATGCTGAAGTGAGCGGCTGCGCCAGCGCGCGGAGGAGGACATGAGGTCGGGGAGGACGCGGCGGGAGCCATTCTCCGCGTCCTCTGTCTTTTCCCCCACGCCCTTGGGGGGCCCCTTTTTGTCAGTGATTCTGACGAACTGGTGCGGCGTGGGCGGCCGTGCCCTTGCGTGGCGGCGCGCAGACGGCAAGTTGTTCCGCTCACGGAGAGCGCACGCGCAGGGTCGGCGGTCCGGTCCTTGCCGCCGCCGAGCAAGAAAACGGACGTCCGTTCACGATGCAGAGACGCACCAAGATCGTTTGCACGCTGGGCCCCGCCAGCTGGTCGCCGGAGCGGATCGATTCGCTCATCCAGGCCGGCATGGACGTGGCCCGCATAAACTTCTCGCACGGCGACCTGGAGCGCCACGCGCAGACCATCCGCAACGTGCGGGAGGCCAGCGCGCGCGCCGGGCGGCCCATCGCCGTGCTGGGCGACCTGCAGGGTCCCAAGATCCGCGTGGGGGTGCTGCCGGAGCCGGTGAGCCTCAAGCCCGGCGACCGCATCGTCTTTACGCCGGAGGGCGAGCACCAGCCGGGCGAGCTGCCCACGACCTTTCGCGAGCTGGCGCAGGACGTGGAGGTGGGCGACGTGGTGCTGCTGGCCGACGGGCTGATGGAGCTGATCGTGGAGGAGGTGGAGGCGCCGCGCGTGGCCATGCGCGTCATCCACGGCGGCGAGCTCACCAGCAACAAGGGGATCAACCTTCCCGGGACCCTGCTCAGCATCCCCAGCCTGACGGAAAAGGACCTGCGCGACCTGGAGTTTGCGCTGGAGCAGCAGGTGGACTACCTCGCCCTCTCCTTCGTCCGCTCGCCGGAGGACGTGAAGGACCTGGTGAGCCGCATTCCCCCCGGCGGGCCGCTGGTGGTGGTGAAGGTGGAGAAGGGGATGGCGCTGGAGAACCTGGCGGAGATCCTCAAGGTCTCGTCCGCGGCGATGGTGGCGCGCGGCGACCTGGGGGTGGAACTGCCCTTCGAGCAGGTGCCGCTGGCGCAGAAGCGGATGATCCAGCTGGCCAACCAGGGAAGCCGCCCGGTCATCACCGCCACGCAGATGCTGGAGTCGATGATCGAGAACCCGCGCCCCACGCGCGCGGAGGCGTCGGACGTGGCCAACGCCATCATCGACGGCACCGACGCGGTGATGCTCAGCGCGGAGACGGCGACGGGCAAGTTCCCCGTGCAGGCGGTGCAGGCGATGGACCGCATCGCGCAGGAGATCGAGGATTCGCACATCCTGGAGACGGGCCCGCGCTACGACATGCCCCTCGACGCGGGCGAGGAGCGCAAGACGCCCACGGAGCGCGCCATCGCGGGCGCCACGGTAGAGGCGGTGCGGCGGCTCAAGGCGCCGCTCATCCTCACCTTCACCACCAGCGGGTCCACGGCGCGGGTGGTGTCGAGCTTCCGGCCGCCGGTGCCCATCCTGGCCATTACCGACAACGAGCGCACGTATCGGCAGCTGGCGATGGTGTGGGGGGTGATCCCCATCGTCTGCTCCGAAGAGGCCAGCTTCACCGAGATGCTGGCCTGCGGGCGCGACGAGGCGCTCAGGCGCGGCCTGGTGCAGCCCGGGGACCGCGTGGTGGTGACGGCCGGCCTGCCGATGCACCAGCCGGGGACCACAAACCTGCTGCAGGTTTCGGAGGTGTGATGGGGGAGGTACGAGGGTACGAAGGTACGAAGGTACGCGGGCCGGTGCGGCGCGCCCGGCGTACTCCTGCGCGGGGCTGCTCAAT
>DATABT010000881.1:0-4569 GCA_036259455.1 Longimicrobium sp.
GGGATGTCCGTCACCGCGCTGCCGTACGTGATGCTGCTCCCCGTCTTCGCCCGCGACGTGCTGAAGGTGGGCGCGCCGGGGCTGGGCTCCATGCTCTCCGCCACGGGCGCGGGGGCCCTGGCCGCGGGGATGGGCCTGGCCGCCGCGCCCGTGGCGGAGAGCATGGAGCCCAGCCCCGGCGCGCCCACCTTCAGCACGTCGCGGGCGAAGACGGGGAGCAGCATCACGTACGGCAGCGCGGTGACGGACATCCCGGCGACCAGCCACACCAGCGTGCGCACCAGCCGGTCGCCGCGGATGTACGCCAGCCCCTCGCGGATGTTGTCGAGGGTCGACGTCGTACGCGCGGCCGGGGTGAACGCGGGGAGCCGCATCATCATCAGCCCGATGATGACCGCGACGTACGAGAACGCGTTGGCGTAGAAGCACGCCGCGATCCCCACCGTCCCGATCATCGCCCCGGCCAGGCCGGGTCCGGCGATGCGCGTGGCGTTGAACGCGGAGGAATTGAGGGCGATGGCGTTCGGAAGGTCCGCCGGGCCCACCAGTTCCGCGAAGAACGACTGCCGCGTGGGGATCTCGAAGGCGCTCGCCGTCCCCAGGATAAAGACGAGCCCCAGGAGCGCGGCGTAGGTGATGCGCTCGGTCCCCGTCAGCACCGCGAGCAGGAGCGCGGCCGCCAGCGCGAGGGACTGGGCCGTGAGGATGATGCGCCGCTTGTCGTGCCGGTCCGCCAGGTCGCCCGCCCACAGGGTGAACAGCAGCGCGGGAAGCGTGGCGACGGCGGTCACGATCCCCAGCCGCAGCGGCGAGTTCGTGAGCTCCAGCACCAGCCACCCCTGCGCGGTGTTCTGCATCCACGTGCCCGTGAGGGACAGGATGTGCCCGGCGTAGAACACGCGAAAGTTGCGGTGCCGCAGCGCCCCGAACGCCCGGGGCGCCGGATATGCCCCGTCCGTGGGCGCGGGGGCGCCGGGGTCCAGCCGTGAAGGCGCGCGGAGGGGGCTCGGCGCCGGGGCGGGCGCGGCCCGCTCCGGTGCGTCCGCCTCCGGAATCTGCTCGTCCGTGGTCCCTCGTATCTACTTCTGTGCGAAACGCTTGGTTCTGGTTTATCTTACGATTCGGGGTATCCGCGCGCTACCCGGTATGGCTCGCAACGTGCGCCGCACGTCACGGGTGGGGTTGCGCGTCCCGCGGGTATGCGTTGGCACCCGCCCCACCCCGGGTTGAAACCCGGGGCTATCACGGCCATGAGCCCCGCCCCGGGCTCGCGGAGCTCGCCCGGCGGGGCTTCAATCGCGGAAGCGCGCCGCGCGTGGTGTGACGTTTACACCCTCTCCCCCGCGGTTCGCGGCAGAGGGCGCGAGCCCGGGCGAGCGGGTGAGGGCTCGCGCATCCTCCGAAAAGATCCCTCGTAGTCCGCCTGAGGTCCCATGCGTTTCACGAACTACTCGCGCTACACCGGCCACATGGCCGACGCGCTGAACCTGCAGGCGCTGCTGGACCAGCTCAGCGACTTTCTTCTGCAGAGCGGGTTTGCGGGCGGGCGGCACTACAACCCGTGGTGGGGCGAGTTCGGCGGCGACGAGGACGACCGCTCGCTCGACGCGCTCAAGGAGGCGCTGCTGCGCGCGCTGCTGGAAAGCGGCCAGCTCACGCCCGAGATGATCAGCGAGCTGCGCGGCGACGGCGAGCCGGACGAGGCGGTGCAGCAGCAGATCGCGGAGCTGCTGGACCGGCTGATTCAGCGGCTGGTGGACGAGGGATACCTCAAGATCGCCGAGCAGCCGCAGATGCCCGGCGGCTACACCGAGATGCAGCAGGGGCAGGGAAAGATCGACGAGGCGCGCGAGGCCTCGCGGCAGGTGGAGTTCTCGCTCACGGGCAAGGGGATCGACTTTCTGGGCTACCGCACGCTGCGGCAGCTGCTGGGGGCCATGGGGCGCTCGTCGTTCGGCAGCCACGAGACGCCGCACCTGGCCACCGGCGTGGAGGCCGAGGCCGCCAGCCGGCAGTACGTGTTCGGCGACACGCTGAACCTGGACATCCCCGCCACCCTCAAGAGCGCGCTGGCCCGCGAGGGGCTGCGCGACGACGGCACGCTGCCGCTGGAGTACGGCGACCTGCACGTTCACCAGAGCGAGTACCGCTCCAGCTGCGCCACCGTGCTGATGCTGGATACCAGCCACAGCATGATCCTGTACGGCGAGGACCGCTTTACGCCGGCCAAGAAGGTGGCGCTGGCGCTCACGCACCTCATCCGCACGCAGTTCCCCGGCGACACGCTCAAGGTCGTAACCTTCGGCGACACGGCGGAGGAGATCTCGCCCAGCCGGCTGGCGCACGCGCAGGTGGGGCCGTTCCACACCAACACGGCGGCGGGGCTGCAGCTGGCCCGGCGGCTGCTGATGGCGCAGAACAAGGACATGCGCCAGATCGTGATGATCACCGACGGCAAGCCCTCCGCCGTGACCATGCCGGACGGGCGCGTCTACAAGAACTCCATGGGGCTGGACCAGTTCGTGTTGAAGGAAACCTTTCAAGAGGTGGGCGCCTGCCGCAAGTCGGGGATCCTGATCAACACCTTCATGCTGGCCCGCGACCCGGCGCTGGTCGCCTTCGTGAACCAGGTGACGCAGATCGCGCGCGGCAAGGCCTACTTCACCAGCACCATGACCCTGGGCCAGTACATCATGCGCGACTTTCTCCGCCGCAAGACGCGCCGGGCGGGGTAAAGGTGGAGTGAACGTCGTCTACTTGCCGTATCCGTTCCACTGCAGTGGTTTCCGCGCCTGGCCCACGGCACGACCGCGGACCGCAACAACTGGCGCCCAATCGGCCGCGGTGAGGGCATCCACGGGCCGGATCTGGACGAGGACATCAGTGTCGCGAGGCTGCTGGCGGGCAGGCGCTCGGGAGAGAGCCAGCGCTCGCTGAAACGGTGGCTCGGCCTCCGCGGCAGGTAAGCGGCGAAACTTGTTTCCGCCGACGTTGCGTAAGGGGCCGTGCCATCCACGGCCCCTTTTCCGTGCCCGGTGCCCAATGCTGCGCCGATTTCTCGCCAGAGTGATCAACCCGGTTCTGCCGGCGCTGTTCCGGTGGACGGGGATGACCGATCCGTGGGAGCGGATCGATGCGCGCTTTCCGCTGCGGCTGCTGGGCGCGGGGGCGCGGTACGAGTTCGAGTGGTACTTCGAGGGCGAGAGCACGGTGCCGACGGGTGACCTGCACGAGATCCGGAGCTGGCTGCGGGGGTGCCGGTACGTCCGCGACCCGGAGCTCTTTCACGAAGCCGACTACTGGCAGCACCCGCGAACCTTCGAGCAGCTCAAGCGTGGCGACTGCGAGGACTTCGCGCTGTGGGCGTGGCGAAAGATGGTGGAGATCGGGATGGACGCGGACCTGGTCATCGGCCGCTGCTGTCCGCCCGCGACGCCCGGGGGTGGCCACGCCTGGATCATCCTGCGGCGCGACGGTGACACGCACGTGATCGAGCCCGTCTCCGCCGGCGGCGAGCGATGGATGCGCCCGCTGGACGAGGCGCGCGCGGAGTACGTTCCGCACTTCGGGGTTACGCCCACGCGCGAGCGGTATATCTTTGCCGGATGGGTGCTGGACAAAGGCGCCGCGCCGGCCGCCGCCGCAGGCCGTGGCTGCGGTGAGGTGCTGCGTCCTTCGCGCGGGGCCGTCGACCGTTTCGCGACGGTTGCAGGGTTCGCACGCTTGCGGCGCGAGCCTTGAACTTGCAATCCTCAGGGTGGCGGCATCGTCCCGACTGGCGAACAATCGGAACCAGGCGCGTTCCACAACCGGACGGATTCACATGCTCAACCTGGACCTTTCGGCCTCGGAGCAGGCCATCTTGCGGCAGGTGCTGGAGGAGGCGGTTTCGGACCTGGGGACGGAGATCTCGGGGACCGACGCCAAGGACTACCGAGACGACCTCAAGGACCGCCGCGAGGTGCTGCACAAGGTGATCGCCGCGCTCGGCGGGGGAGCGCCGCCCAGTTTCTGATCCCACCGTGCGGATTCGTGTTCCGCCGAGGGCGGAGGAAAAGAGAGAGGACGCGGTGGTCACGTCGACCCTCCGCGTCCTCTCGTCGTTCCTCCGTCCTCCGCGTGATTCTGCCTGGGAGCGCGCCGCAGCCGGGGGTCAGCGCCGCGTCACCACGTGGATGACGCCCTGGGGATGACCCGCGCCCCAGCGCTGCTGCGCCTCGACGGGATCGTAGTACTCCACGTGGTCCACGTCGCCGTGCGTGACGGTGCGCAGCATGTCCAGGTTGCCCAGGCGCCGGCCGTCCACGTACACGATGATGGCGGATTCGTCGGTGATGACCGTCTGCGGGCCCTTGAGCGTCTCGATCTCCTGCGTCTGCACGATGTTGCTGCCGCGCGCGCGGAACCACTGCGGCCGCAGCGTCTGCACCAGCTCGAACGCGCTGCCCACGGTGGTGCGCTCCACCTCGGCCCGCCCGATGTAGCGGCGCCGGTCTCCCGCGCGCGGCGCCTGCCGGCCCTCGATCACCGGGCTGGCGGCCGCGGGGGATGCGCTCGGCTGCTGCGCGG
>DATABT010000882.1:0-3390 GCA_036259455.1 Longimicrobium sp.
ATCCCCTACAGGTGAGAGAGTAATCACTTACCACCGCACCCGCAACCACCCCTCCCGGCCTCGTTCATCCAATCCCCGCACTCACGCACCGACGCACTCCCCCACTCTCTCTTTCGCACTCTCGCACTCTCGCACTTTCGCACTACATTGTCGCCCGAGCAACATCCACCGAAACCCGAGATCCCAACGAGCGCGCATGGCGAACATGCTCTTTTACGCCCACTCCGGGCTGCGATTCCTGGTCATGCTGGCGGCGGCCATCGCCATTGCCGTGCTGCTGTGGGGATGGAGCGCGCGCCGGCCGTTCGCGGGCCAGTCGCGCGCGGTCACAGCCGTCTTCACGGGCGTGCTGGACCTGCAGGTGCTGCTGGGGATCCTGCTCGTGCTGACGCGTCCCTTCTACGGCGCGCTCATCGGGCACCTGGTGATGATGATCGCCGCCGCGTTCGCCGCGCACGGCCTGACCGTCTACGCGCGCAAGCACGAGGACCCGCGGCGCGCGCACATGATCTCGCTGGTCGGCGTGGCGCTGGCGCTGGCGCTCATCCTGGGCGGCATCATGGCCATTCGCCCCAGCCCGCTCCACATGTCCACCGGCGCCACCGCCACCGCCGCACCGTGAGCCAGATCGGCAAGCCGGGAACCGTGGAGGGCGAGGGTGGCATCCTGGTGATCCGCGGCAGCGGCACGCACCGCGCGTGGAACGGCATCCGCTACAAGACGGGGATGTCGGCGGGCAACGTGGGCGCGAAGAAGCTGTCGATGAACGTGGCGACCATCCCGCCCGGCGGCGTGGCCCACGCGCACGTGCACGTGGACTTCGAGGTAATGCTGTACATCCTGGAAGGCCGCGTGCGCCACGAGTACGGTCCACACCTGAGGCAGAGCGTGGAGAACGGGCCGGGCGACTTCATCTTCATCGCGCCCGGCGTGCCGCACGAGGTGTTCAACCTGAGCGACACCGAGCCCGTGGTCGCCGTCGTCGCGCGCTCGGATGCCGGCGAGTGGGAGAACATCGTGGTCTACGACCGCGAAACGGGCGAGTTGGGCACCACCAACGAGCCCGTGCGCGGCGGCTGAGTGAACGCTCTGCGCGACACGCAGACGTCATCCTGAGTCATCCGGCGCTGCGCGCACCTTGTGGAATGAAAGTCGCTCGCGCCGCGGCTGTCGTTTCGAAGGAGGCGCCCGCTCGATCACTGCCGGTGCAGGACCCCGCGGCGCCGACTGAGAAATCTACTCACCCGGGCAGGTGCCGCGCCCGCGTCGACGGACCTCGCCCGCCTCCTTTTCCATTCAGGGAGGCGCCGCGTCATGCTGGCCCGTTCGATGGACTCTGCGCGCCGACCGAAGGACCTTGCGTGCACGACCGAGAGGCTGGCTCCATGCCTGATAGCCGCCCTCCCGGTGGCCGGGAGAAGGTCCTTCGGTCGCGCCGCAAGCGATCGCGTTACTTCAGATTCCGCGCGGGCGCTCCCTGTATAGAAAGACCCATTCGGGCTAGGGCCGTCGAGCGGGGCGTGGCACCTGCCCGGGCGAGTAGATTTCTCAGTCGGCGCCATGGGTTCCTGCACCGGCAGCGGTCACGCAGGCGCCTCCTTCGAAATGACAGTCCCGGCGCGAGCGACTTTCATCCGACAGGGTGCGCGCAGCGCCGAACGACTCAGGATGACGTCTGCACTTCGAAAAGAGGAAAGAGGATGCTGCAATACGAGCAGGTGGTGCCGCGGGAGGCACGAGAGGGGGCGCCGCTGGTGGTGCTGCTGCACGGGCGCGGCACGGACCGCTTCGACCTGCTGAACCTGGCGCCCCACGTGGCGCCGGACGCCGTGGTCGTCACCCCGCAGGCGCCGCACAGCGGGTTGCCATGGGGATACGGCCCGGGCTGGGCGTGGTACCGCTTCATGGGCGGCACCGTCCCCGAGCCGCAGAGCTTCGAGGAGTCGCAGCAGGCGCTGGCGGAATTCCTCGCGAACATCCAGTCGAAGCTCCCCCTCCGCACGGGGCCCGTCGTGCTCGGCGGCTTTTCGCAGGGCGGCACCATGTCCGTCGCCCATGCGCTGCGGAACCCCGGCACCGTGCCCATGGTGTTGTGCATGAGCGGCTTTCTCGCCACGCATCCCACCGTCCATCCAACGCCGGAGACGGTGCGCGGGACGAAGTTCTTCTGGGGGCACGGCACGATGGACCCGTCCATCCCGTTCGCGTACGGCGAGCAGGGGCGTGCGGCGCTGCGGGCTGCGGGCGCGGAGCTGGAGGTGCGCGACTACCCCATCGGGCACGGCATCAGCCCGGATGAGACGCGCGACATCCGCGAGTGGATCGCGCGCAACGCGGCGGGCGGGCCCGCGGCGTGATCTGGGACACCGCCGCGCTCAGCGGCCGCGAGCGGTACCAGCTGCTCACCTCGCTGGTGGTCCCCCGCCCCATCGCCTGGGTCTCCACGCGGTCGCCCGAGGGGCGGCGCAACCTGGCGCCGTTCAGCTACTTCGCCGCGGTTTCGGCCACGCCGTTCCTGGTCTCGGTGTCCATCGGCAGCCGCGCGGGGGTGGAGAAGGACACGCTGCGCAACATCCGCCAGACCGGCGCGTTCTGCGTGAACCTGGCCACCCAGCCGCAGCTGGTGGCGATGAACGAGACCGCCGGCGAGTACGGCCCCGAGGTGGACGAGTTCGAGCGCGCCGGTCTCGCGTCGGCGGAGGCGGACGTGGTGGATGCGCCGTACGTGGCCGACGCCCCCGCCGTGCTGGAGTGCCGCCTGTATCGCGTGGTGGAGCTGGAGGAAAGCCCGAACACGCTGATCCTGGGCGAGGTCGTCCGCGTCCACCTTTCCGACGCCATCCCCCTCGCCCCCGGCACCCTCTTCGCCGACACGACGGCGCTGCGCCCCCTCGCCCGCCTCTGGGGCGACTACTACGCCACCATCGGCGAGACGCCCGCCCTCAAGCGCCCGGTGGTCTGATCGAAAGCATCACGCGGAGGGCGCGGAGAAACGGAGGGACGCGGATGATGGTTCGATCCGCGTCCCTCCCTGTTCTTCTGGTTCATCGCCGATCTGGTCGCACGCCAAGCGCGCCGCTGTCATTTCGAAGGAGGCGCCCGCGCGATCAATGCCAGTGCAGAATTTCGGTTCTTCGTCGATTCTGTTGCAGGTAAACAGACCCGACGCCGAACTGTCATTTCGAAGGAGGCGCCTGCACCGAACTCAGCCCGTGCAGGATTCCCATGGCGCCGACTGAGAAATCTGCTCACCCGTGCTGGTGATCCGGCCCACGGCTCGGTCCTCGCCCCAGCTTCTGTGCGGCGCATCGGAGGCGGGTCCCGGGACGTGCGGCCAGCCATGAGCGTGGGTGAGTAGATTTCTCAGTCGGCGCAACAAGATCCTGCATG
>DATABT010000883.1:0-2743 GCA_036259455.1 Longimicrobium sp.
CGCGGCCAGCCGGCGCACGGCCGCGGCCGGGTAGCGCCTC
This sequence comes from Longimicrobium sp., assembly GCA_036259455.1. Lineage (GTDB taxonomy): Bacteria > Gemmatimonadota > Gemmatimonadetes > Longimicrobiales > Longimicrobiaceae > Longimicrobium. The sequence goes on from DATABT010000883.1 coordinate 41, forward strand.
GTCCGCACGCTCTCCGGATCGGGGAGGGAGGGGAGGAGGCCGCGGCTGACGTACGCGTACAGCGTGCGCCGCGAGATGCCCAGCTCGCGGGCGGCCTGCTCGGCCGAGAGCGTCGCGGAGGGGGGCGGACCGGCGATGCGCCTGGAGCTCATGCGAGAAGGGTGGGGGTGGACGGGTGGATGGCGCAATCAACCCATCCGAGGCGAGCGTGGGGTGCCCGGAAGCGATGCGCCGCCGTGCGGCGCATCCGCACGTCCCGAATCCACCCACTCCACGGTACGCTCATGTCCGCTGACCCTCGCGCAGTCCGCGCCTGCCTGGGCGCGCTGTTCCTCGCCGCGCTCGCGGCCCCGGCCGCCGCCCAGCCCGCCGCGGCACCCGTCTCCTACCAGCGCGTACGCTCGGTCGAGCTGCCGCGCGCCGGGTTCACCGTCTCCAGCGCCGACGTGCGCGGCGGCGCCTTCAGCGAGCGGCAGGAGTCGAACGCCTTCGGCTGCGGCGGCCAGAACCTGTCGCCCGCGCTCTCGTGGCGCGGCGCCCCCGCGGGCACGCGGAGCTTCGCGGTCACCGTGTTCGATCCGGACGCGCCCACGGGGAGTGGCTTCTGGCACTGGATCGTGTACGACATTCCCGCGACCGTCCACTCCCTTCCGTCCGGCGCGGGCCGGCCGGCGCGAGACGGCGAGGCGCCGCTCCTTCCCCCGGGCGCGGTGCAGGCCGTGACGGATTTCGGCGCGCCCGGCTTCGGCGGCGCCTGCCCGCCTCCGGGAGACGCGGCGCACCGGTACGTGATCACCGTGCACGCGCTCGGGACGGACCACGTGGAGGTGCCCGAGGGCGCGACCCACGCGGTGGTGCGCTTCATCCTCCACTCACACACCCTCGCCACGGCGAGCCTCACCGCGCGCTACGCCCGCCCGGCCGCGGCGGGCGCGGACGCGCGATGACACGAAGAGCCGGAGAAGAGACCGTGATCGCCCGGCCCCGGCGCGGCGATCCGCTCGTTCCTGACTCGCGCGGACGGAGATCCGGACCCCGCCCACGCACGGGCGGAGGCCGCACACCGCCGCCGCCCGTGCGAGTCGTACACCGCGAGCGGCGCGGATGATCGACTTCGCCGGCCGCGTCGCCCTGGTCACCGGCGGGGGCCGCGGCATCGGGCGCAGCACGGCCCTCGTGCTGGCGCGGCATGGCGCGGCGGTCGCCGTCGTCGCGCGGAGCACGCGCGAGGTGCGGGCGGTCGCCGCCGAGATCCGCGAGGCCGGCGGCCGGGCGATGGCCGTGACCGCCGACGTGGCGAGCCTGGCGGAGGTCGCCCACGCCGTGGACGCGGCGGCACGTACGCTGGGGCCCGTCGACCTGGTGGTGAACAACGCGGGGGTGATGCCGCTCGGTGCCGTCGCGCGGAGCGATCCGGCGGAGTGGACGCAGGCGCTGCTGGTGAACGTGGCCGGCGCCTACCACACCACCCGCGCCGTCCTCCCGGCGATGCTCGCGCGGGGGTGGGGACGGATCGTCAACGTCTCGTCGGCGCTGGCGGGCGCCGCCGCCAGCACCCACCGCAGCGCGTACGTCACCAGCAAGGCGGCGCTGGACCGCCTGACCGTGGCGGTCGCGGCCGAAGTGGCGGGCTCCGGCGTGACCGCGAACGGCGTGTATCCGGGGATGACGGACACCGCGCTGCAGCGCCGCCTGCGCGAGGCGCCGGGCGACGCGGTGGGCCCCGAGCAGCAGGCATGGTATCGCGAGCAGCATGCGCGGGGAAGGCTTCACGACCCGGACGCGCCCGCCCGCCTGATCGCGGCGCTGGCCGCCACCACGCGCAACGGAGAGGTGATCGACATCGACGGCGGGGAAGGCCGGGCGCTCCTGCGCGCGGCGGCGGCCCGGGAGCGATGACCGCGGCCGCCCGCGGGCGGCGCCGACGCGACCGCATCGTGCCGATCCCGGCGGGGGCCCCGCGACGAGTTTCGTCGCGGGGCCCTGTTTTTCGACCTCGACGCGGCTCCGCCTCCCGCGACGCGAGCCTCTCCACTTGACAGTCTAGTGGTGCGGGCGCCATACTGCGGGCGTGACCACTAGATCACCTAGTGAACGGATGAGCAAATGACCGAGGGGAACACGTCGTTCCTGGCCGGGACGCTGGAGCTGATCGTCCTGCAGCTCCTGCGGGCGGAGCCGACCAACGGGTACGACCTGACGCTGCGCATCCAGGCGATCTCGAACGACGTGCTGAACGTCAACGCGGGATCGCTCTACCCGGCCCTCTACCGGCTGGAGCAGCGCGGCCTCCTCCGCGCGGAGTGGGCCCAGTCCGGGAGCGGCCGCCGCACCAAGGTCTACTCGGTGACGGCGGCGGGGCACGCGCACCTGGAGACGCAGCGCGAGAGCTGGGAGCGCTTCGCCGGCGCGCTGACGGCCATCCTCCGCGTCACCTGAGCCCGTTCTCGCTTCTTCGCCGCCGCCGCCCGCGACGGAGCGGCGGTCCTACCACCGGTCTTCACACCCCCACACGCGACGCCCGCCTCCCCAGGCGCGGCCGGGAGATCCGAAGAATGCTGAACCCCGCGCGCCTCTGGATCCGCTCGGTCGTGCTGCGCCGCCGCCTCGAGCGGGAGATGCAGGAGGAGATGGCCGAACACCTGCGCCGCGCGACCGAGCGTCTGATCGGGCGCGGCCTCCCGCCGGAGGAGGCCAGGCGCC
>DATABT010000884.1:0-8020 GCA_036259455.1 Longimicrobium sp.
CCGGCACCGCCCGCGCGCGGTGCCGGCCCCCTCCGCCCCAAGGTACGGATGCGCAACACAACCCTCGCGGTGCTCGCACTTGCCACGCTGGCCGCGTGCGTGGACTCGCCGGAAGTCACGGGACCTTCCGTGTTCCTGCAGAGCTCCGTCGCCGACACGCTGCCCGACGACCCCTCCCGCCCCGACGAGATCCTTTCCTCCCGCATGGCGCGGCGAATTCCGGGCTTTGGCGGGCTTTCGTCCGACAGCACGGGCGCGCTGGTGGTGTACCTGACCAATCCCGCGAACGCGGCCGCCGCCGCGGCGGTGCGCCAGGCCGTGGCGGAGCGCCTGGCCGAGCATTCCCGGCACTTCTCCGCGCAGGGTGCAGCCCCGCGGCTGGAGATTCGCCAGGGACGCTACACGTTCGCCCAGCTGCGCCGCTTGCGCGACCGGCTGAACGACGAGATCCTGAGCACCCCCGGCGTCCTGTTCACCGACGTGGACGAGCTGGCCAACCGCTTCGTGGTGGGGATCGACGCCGCCCGGGCGGACCCTGCCCGGGCGGCCGTCCGCCGGCTGGCCGTCTCGCGCGGCGGGGACGCCGACATCGTGCAGTTCGAGGTGCGTACCCTGTACCTGTGCCTGGAGCGCACCTGCCAGCCCAAGCCCGTCATCATTCCCCCGCCGGACTACGAGATCAAAGCCAACGCCGGGCCCAGCGACATGCGCGCGCGGATGGACACCCTGGTCGGGGGGGCGCAGGTGGTGAGCCAGTTCAAGATCGGCGAGGGAACGCTGGGCTTCGTGGTGTGGCACTGCGGGCAGGCGGACGTGACCGAGATGTACGCCAACGATTGCCGCGACTGGTACGCGGTCACCAACCACCAGACCAGGACCCGGGCGTACGTGGACGGGGATCCGTTCTACCACCCCGACACCTACTACGGGAGCCCGCAGGTTGGCGTGGAGGCCATCGACACCCGCTGGCACCAGTACCCCTTCCCCATCAGCGTGGACGGCAACCCCGGCCTGGGCAGCACCTGCCAGAAGTACGAGGGGTACCGTTCTCTCGTCTGCCGGCGCAGCGACATGGCGCTCATCCGCCCCGTCACGTCGAACGTAAAAGCCAGGCGGGGATACCTGCTGCGCCCCCGCAAGCGGTACATGGACAAGGCCCCGTACGGTGACCAGTTCGCGGTGGACTCGCTGAGCCCGTACATGCGGATCTCGGGCGAGGGGATCGCGAACGTGGGGTACACCGTGGACAAGCTGGGCGTAAAGACCGGCTGGCGGGTGGGGCGCGTGACGCGCACCTGCGTGGACATCGGGCGCTACGGAAGCGACATCTACGTGTTCGTCCTGCGCTGCCAGACGGAGATCGACATCTTCGGCGAGCCGGGAGACAGCGGCGGGCCCGTGTTCGTGTACAACTCGGGGGAGCAGACGGCGCGCCTGCTGGGGCTGTACAGTGGCGGCAGCGAGATGGGCGGCACCAACTACCGCTACTACTCGCCGCTTTCCAACATCCGCAACGACCTGGGATTGCCGGCCAACGAGACGGTGATGTTCCGGGTCACCCCCTGATGAGCCCTTGCGGGACCGGCGCCCCGGCGCGCCGGTCCCCCTGCACCGCGGGATGGGAATGACCATGTACCGTCCATGGCCGGGAGCGCCGGGCCCGGCACGCGCGGCCCTGGTGTGCGCGGCGCTCGCCGCGTGCACCGGCACCCCGGGCGCGCAGCCGCCGACGGCACGCATGGCGTACGAGGATGCCGTGCGTGGCAACGTCGGCGGCGCGCAGTCGTACCGCGAGCAGGGACGGGGCATCCCGGGGTTCGCCGGCGTGTACGCCCGCGGGTGCGACGTGGTGGTGCGGGTGACGGAGCCCACGGCGGGCATCGAGGCCACGGCGCGCGAGCGCTTTGCCCGGGACTTGTCCTCCGCGGACGGCTGCGCCGGGGAGGTGCGCATCGAACCGGCGCGCTACGCCTGGACCGACCTCGCCGCGTGGCACCAGCGGATGGCGCTGGGCGGCACGCCGGGTGTTTTGGCGCACGCGCCGAACGTCATCCGTAACCGCGTGGTCGTCGCCGTGGCGGACGAGGCGGCCGCCGGACGCGTGCGGGAGGTGGTGGGCCGTGCCGGCGTTCCGGCGGACGCGGTGCTGGTGGCCATCACCGGGCCGGTGCCGATGCCGCCGCGCCGGTACGTGCTCGCCGTGGGGGCGCGGCTGGGGGGGGAACCCGGCGGCGTTCCCGGCGTGCGGGCGTCCGTGCTGCGCCCCGACGGCCGCACCGTGTTCAGCGGAACGACGGACGCGGCGGGTGACCTGGTGGTGACGCTGGAGGGGGGAGGAGAGTACGAAGTCCGCGTCGCCGCCCCTCCCGGCCATGCGCTGGCGCCGGGAGAGCCGGCTTCCAGGCGGGTCCGGGTGGGTGTGATGGACGTGAGTCCGGACTGGGCGCTCTTCTACTTCGTGCGTGACCCGCCGGGACCGCCGGCGGGGAATCCGGTGAAGTGATTCACATCGCCCGTACCGCATCCCGAGCCGCCGCTCCATCTCCGGAGGGTGCCCGCTGAAGGCCGGGTCCGCATCCGGATCACCGACGTGGAGGAGCAGGGCGCCGCCTCGGGTTCTTCGCTCCTCCGCTCTCCTGATCTCACCCTTCGGCGGCTCCGCACGGGAGCGTCCGGTCGCGAAAGGCGACGATGGCGTCCCAGGCGGCCCGGTGCGCCAGGACGTCGTTGTGGCCGGCGGTCTCCACGTCCACCCACGTGCGCGGCCCGCGCGCGGCTGCGAGCACGCGCCGCGCGTCGGACCGGTCCGTAAAGCCGTCGTCCGTGCCGCGCATGGCCAGCACGGGCGCGGTGACGCGCGCCATGCTGTCCGCGGTGGCAAAGCGGTACCCGCCCCAGTCGGCGATCCGCGCGGGGAGCCAGGGAAAGCGGGCCCGCGTGGCGCCGGGAAAGCTGCTGAAGGGGCTCAGCAGCACCAGGCCGGCCACCGGCTCGCCGGCGGCCACCCCCGTCGCGAGCGCGGCGCCGATGGAGTGCCCCAGCAGCAGGATCTGTCCCGGAGGCACCTGCTGCGCGTCGCGGATCCACCGGTACGCGGCGCGCGCGTCCCGGTAGAGGCCCGCCTCGGTGGGCGTGCCGGGGCTGGCGCCATAGCCGCGGTAGTCCACCAGCAGGACGTTCAGGCGCTGCCGCGCCAGCACCCGGGCCGCGCCGCCGCGGGAGACGAGGTCTCCCTTGTTCCCGTAGAGATACAGGACGGTGCCGCAGGGCCGCTCGCGCGCGGGAAACCACCAGCCGTGCAGGTGCAGCCCGTCGCCGGCCGGAATGGTCACCGTGCGCGCCCCCGCGTCCGGGTACAGGCGCGCGGCGTCGCTCGCGTGCGCGGTGCGCGCGCGCGGCATGAAGACCAGCGCCCGCGCGATGCGCGGCCAGGCCAGGTAGACCGCCAGCGTCCCCAGGAGGAGCGCCAGCGCCGCGACGGCGAGTCGTCGTCTCAACACGTGGTTCAGCGCTTCGTTCGCCCGGCCGGAAGAAGCCGCGGGCGGACCCGCGGCCTCTTCCGGTCCCGGATTTCGCCGGTCAGCCCGGCAGCGTGTCGGGCTCCGTGGGGCCCGGAGGGGGCACCTTGCCGGCGTCCTGGCTCATGATGGACATGCTGGGGGCGATCCCGTCCTCCAGCACGTTTACCCCGCTCAGGTCGACGGCTTCCACCGTCACGGCCTTCTTCTGCATGTTCTGTCCTTCGAAAAAAGGGTTCCCGGCAAGAGGCCGCCGCAGGGGCGGACCCGTAATGTCGCGAAGATGACCGGGGCTCAATCCGCGACACGAAGTCGAGCGTGCTTCCGCAGCCGGCCGGCCGCGTACCAGGCCAGAACGGGGACGGCGTACAGCGCGGCCCGCGCCGGGCCTGCCGCGGAGACGTGGCCGGCCAGCCAGGAGCCGGCGGTCAGCGCCAGCCGCAGCGTGATCCACAGCGATGCCAGCGCGTACAGGCCCACCCAGCCGCGCACGGCCGCGCCGCGCCCGCGCAGCCAGCCGGCGAGCACCCGGTGCGCCTGGTCGCGAACGTTGTGCTCGCGCAGCAGGGTAGACGCGATGAAGTAGCCGTCCGTGGGAAGAAAGGGGATCAGGTTCAGCTTGACCAGCGCCAGGTTCCATGCGGCCAGCGTGGCCAGAAACGCGCCCCACCCGGCGGCCGGGTGCAGGGCGGCGGCCCAGGCGTACGCCCCCGCGGCGATCCCCAGGTTCACCGCGCACCCGGCGGACCAGACCGCGATGCGCCGGCGCGGCGAAAGCGTGTACAGCCCGGGTATGCGCAGGTACAGCATGGGGATGAAGCCCAGGTACAGGGCCACCGTCAGCGTCCTGGGCCGGAGCCCCGCCCGCGCCGCGGCCGCCGCGTGCCCGGCTTCGTGCAGGAGCATGCTCCCCAGCACCGCCGCCGGCATCAGCAGCCCCGGACGGTGCCGGATGGCCGCCGCGAGGTCCGTTCCCGCGAGCACGGCCGCCAGCGCGGCGGCGCAGACCGCGGCGAGCAGGAGCGCGCGGCGCGTTCCCCCCCGTTCCGCCCCACCCCGGGTGAGCGGAATGGTCGCGAGGGTGAACGCGGGGAGCCGGCCCGGTCCGCGCGCGGGTTCCGGCGCGTCCGCCAGCAGCCCGGCGCCGCGCAGCCGGTGAACGAAGGCATGCACGTCCAGGTCCCGGCCCAGCTCCTCGCGGATGCGCTCGCGCACCATGGCGGGGGAGCGGGACCCGTCCAGCAGTTCGGCCGCCCGGCGCAGGACGGGGAGCACCGGGCCGGGGACGGTGACGTACCGGTCCCGCTCCACGTCCCCCAGGATCCACGTGTCCTCGCCGCCCCCGCGGCGAAAGAGAACGTGCTGGGTGAGCCCGGGGACGGCCGCCGGAAACCCGCTCACGCCGCGGCCCGGGCCATGCGCGCGCCGGCGGCGTTCGCGGGCGTGTGGGTGAGGAGAAAGGACCAGGTCTCGGGGTTCCGCTCGATTCCGGGCGCCAGCCGCGCAAAGATCTCGCGCGTGGCGGCGGCGTCCGCGTCCGGCGCGGCAAGGTCGCTGGCGAGCTCCACCGGGGAACGCAGCGCCAGCCGGTACCCGCGCTCCGTGCGCGCCGTGTCGCAGGGGAGGATGACGGCTCCGGTCTTTCGCGCCAGCCAGCCCGCAAAGGAGCCCACCAGCACCTCGCGCTCGCCCACGCGCACCCGCACGGCCGCCTCGGCGCCGGTGGCCGGGTCCAGGTAGTCCGGCATCACCACCCCCGTCCCGCCCCCGCGCACCGCGCGCACGTAGCTGGCCAGGCTGGACTTGTTGCCGTGGAAGTAGAAGCGGGACCGCGGCCAGCCACACGCGTCCGCGTGCGCGTCGCTCACCGCGTCGAACGGGCGGTAGCTGAAGTGCACGCCGAAGTTGAAGCTGTGGAACGGGATGCCGGCGGAGGGCAGCTTGACGGAAAAGAGGGGGAACGCGCCCGCGTGCAGGAACGCCAGGATCACGCCCCGGCCCGACCGGCGGGCGCGCTCCACGTGCTCCAGCCCCGTCAGCTCCACGCATTCCGCCAGCCACCGGCCAAACGCCCGGGGCCGCGCGTAGCAGATCAGGCGGGCGATCGTGTCCGTGTCCGCCAGCTCCTCCAGGTGCCGCCGGGCCAGGTCCGGCAGTGCGGCGGGCTCCACCGGGCGGGGAAGACGCGCGCCGAGCGTGCTCCACGCGCGCCCCGTGCCGGAGCGTTGCAGGCGGCGCCGGTTCAGCGCGCGGGCCAGGGGAAGCGCGCGCGCCGGGGAAAGGTGCTCCAGAAGCCAGTGCGGCGCGCGGGTGGGCAGGTCCACCGAGCAGCGCCACCAGGTCCGCGGCACGTTCCCAAGGCGCAGCGAGGTATTCCCCGGCACGGGGTGTCCATCCGCCTGCCGCGCGATGCCGGAGCTCACCAGGGTGGCCAGCAGCGGGTCGAGGTCTACCTCCGTGCCGTGGCGCGCTTCCATCTCTGCCCGCGCAGCCGCCACCGACGGGTTGCGGCGAAGGAGCCGGACCGCTTCTGCCCCCAGCGGGCTCGTCCGGATCGCTCCCCGTCCGTCGACACGAACGATGGCGCAGGCTTCGGTGGTCAGCGTGCGGAACAGGACGGGATGCAACTCGATGGATTGCACGGACTCGCGAGGTGGTGCGCGGGGATGGCGGCGCGCCCGGCGGCTGCGGGCCCCACGACCGTGGACGGGCAGGTGATCGCCGACGGGAACTGGAGAATAACATATCCGCCATAAGATGGTCCAGTGTTGTCTCGCCATGTCTCTATAGGATCGAAGCGAGTGAGTGGCCGGGGCAGCCGAAACGCGACGGCGTGGCGAGGGTACGAAACCGTGTTTCCCGGGAGGCGGCGCGGGGCCGGGAAATGGCGAAGGTCCGCGGGTGGAGAAGATCAACAGCGACAGGATCGTGAGAACGATGGACGTGCATCAGCCCTGGCATCCGGGAGAAACGCCGGACGAGCGGGACGCGCGGCGGCAGGCGTACGAGCGGCTGTCGTCCGCGGCGCGGCGGGTGGGGCTTTCTCTGGAGCGCCTGAGCGATCTGCTGCGCCAGGTGACCACCAACGAGGCGGAGACGCGCCGCTTTCTTTCGCGGGAAGTCTACGGCGTTCCCGACGAGCTGCTGGACGACCTGCTGCGCGTGCGGATGGCGGACGCGGAGAAGGAGAAGGAGAAGGAGAAGGAGAAGGAGAAGGAGAAGGAAACGGAGTAACCGCGGCGACCGTCATCCCCCGTGCTACGCTGTTTGCTTCTTACCCCTGGGCGAAAGGATCTACTCACGTTTTGTGCTGAGGTTTCATGCCCGGCACGCCAGACCAGCCGCATCCATCCCCCGGGGTCACGGAAGCCGCGGCCTGGCGCGCGTGGTGGAGCGCAACGTCCGCGCGCTGCCTGCCCGCCGCGCCGGCGGCGCGCACCAGGAGGGCCTTCGACCGCATCGTCCGCGGGGTGACGCGGCTTGGTGGGAAAGAAGTGCGTGAGTGCGGAAGTGCGTGAGTGCGGGAGTTGTTCACTTTCGCGCTCACGCACTCACGCACTGGTTCTCAGCCGCCGACCTCCGCCATGCGCGGGACGCTCTCCCGCTCGCCGGCGCCGTCCGCGAACTCGCGGCAGGCCTGGGCGAAGGCCCAGAAGAGGCGGCGGTCGGGGTCGCGCTCGTCGCCGGCGGGGCCGTGCGCCTCGCCGCGTTCCGGGTGCCACTGCACGCCGTACATCCACGGGTGGTCGCGCCCCTCCACCCCCTCCACGATCCCGTCCTCCGCCCACACCGTCGCCGTCAGCCCGGGCGCCAGGTCGCGCACCGCCTGGTGGTGGAACGAGTTGATGTGCAGCTCCGTGGTGCCGAAGATGTGCTCCAGCCCCGAGCCCGGCTCTACCCGCCCCGCGTGCCACGGCTCGTTCACCGGGGCCTGCTGCTCGTGCAGGATGTCGCCGCCCAGCTGCGAGGGGATGTCCTGGTACAGCGTGCCCCCCAGCGCCACGTTCAGCAGCTGGACTCCCCGGCAGATGGCCAGGACGGGCATGCGCCGCCGCACTGCCTCGTGCACGGCGGCGAACTCCATCTCGTCCCGCTCGGGGTTGATCTCCTCCACCTGCGGCAGCGCCGTCTGGCCGTAGCGCGCGGGGTCCACGTCCTCGCCGCCCGTCAGCAGCAGCCCGTGGCACACGCCCAGGATGCGGCGGATGGAGTCCTCGCCCTGCGCCGGCGTCAGGGGCACCGCCGTGGCCCCCGGCGCCTCCACCGCCGTGATGTACGACGCGTTCAGCTGCACCCGGGGCAGGTTGTGCGTTCCCCCTGGCCACATGGTGGTGGTGACGGCGATGAGCGGGCGGTAGGTCATTGCGCGGCGCGGGTTTGGTTGAGGTTCACGCTGCCGCGCGGTCCGCAGGTTCCGCGCCGGAGAAGAAGTGCGAAAGTGCGAAAGTGAAAACCACTCTCGCACTCTCGCACTTCTTTTTTGGTTCATCGCGGATTTCGTT
>DATABT010000885.1:0-11567 GCA_036259455.1 Longimicrobium sp.
ACGGCGAGGGCGTCGTGCACCAGCAGCAGCGGCGCGCCCGCGGCGAGCGCGAAGTGCACCTCCGCCACGTGCACGTCGAACGACACGGAGCTGGAGGCCAGCACCCGCTCTCCGTCCCGGAGCGGAAAGCGCTCGCGCATCCACGCCAGCAGCGCGGCCACGCTTCCGTGGCGGATCATCACCCCCTTGGGCTGGCCGGTCGATCCGGAGGTGTAGATGACGTGCGACAGCGACTCCGGGTGGATGATGGTCTCCAGCCCCTCCCCCGATTCCGCATCCACCACCGCGCGCACCCGCGCATCGTCCGCCGCCAGCCCGATGCATCCCGCCGGAAGCTCGATTCGCCTGATGAGCGCGTTCGCGGCCACGAACACCCGCGCCTCCGCGTCCGCCAGCACGCGGGCCATGCGCTCCGGCGGCAGGTGCGGCTCCATCGGCACGTACGCGCCCCCGGCCTTCAGCACGGCGAGCAGGGTGACGATCAGCTCCGGCGTGCGCTCCATCGCCACCGCCACCCGCGCCTCCGGCCCCACGCCCAGCCGCCGCAGGTGCCGCGCGAGCCGGCTGGCGCGCGCGTCCAGCTCCGCGCGGGTGAGGGAAACTTCGCCGTGCACCAGCGCCACGGCGTCCGGCGCCTCCGCCACCCGCGCCGTGAACCGCGCGGGAAAGAGGTCGATGCGCGGCGGCAGCGCCGGCCCAGCCTGCCATTCCGCGATCCGCCTGCGCTCCGCCGCGTCCAGCAGCGGGAGCGTGGAGATGCGCGCGTCGGGATGCGTGACGACGGCCTCCAGCAGGCGGCGGTAGTGCCCCGCCATCCGCTCCGCCGTGGCCGCGTCGAACAGGTCTTCCGCGTAGCCGATGGTGCCGGTGATCCCCTCCTCGCGCTCCCAGAACAGCCACTCCAGGTCGAAGCGCGCCGTCCCGCTTTCCGCGGGGATGATCTCCATCCGCACGCCGGGAAGCCGCAGCTCCCCCGGCGTCGCGTTCTGCAGCGCGAAGAGGGTCTGGAAAACGGGAGCGTGGCTCAGCGAGCGGCCGGGGTGCAGCGCTTCCACCAGCCGCTCGAAGGGGAGTTCCTGGTGCTGGTACGCGCCCAGCGTCGCTTCGCGCACGCGGCGCAGCAGCGCGGTAAAGGATGGATCGCCGTCCAGGCGTGCGCGCAGGGGGAGCGTGTTGACGAAGAAGCCGATCAGCCCCTCCGTCTCCGCCCGCGTGCGCCCCGCCACCGGCGAGCCGACGACGAGGTCTTCCTCCCCCGTCGCGCGCGAGAGGAGGACGTAGAACGCCGCCAGCATCACCATGAACGGCGTGGCGCCCTCGCGGCGGGCGAGAGTGCGCACCCCCTCCGCCAGCGCGTCCGGAAAGACGACGCGCAGGCGGGCGCCGCGGTGGCTCTGCACGGCGGGGCGGGGGCGGTCCGCGGGGATCTCCAGGACGGCCGGGGCGCCCGCCAGGGCCTTGCGCCACCATTCCAGCTGCGCCCCCAGCCGCTCCTCGGTCCAGTGCTCGCGCTGCCACGCCGCGAAGTCGGCGTACTGCAGCGGCAGCGGCTGCAGCGGCGAGGGCGCCCCGCGCGCGAACGCCTCGTACAGCGCGCCCAGCTCGCGAAAGAGCACGCCCAGGCTCCACCCGTCGCTCACCACGTGGTGCATGGCCAGCACCAGCACGTGCTCGTCCGCCGCGATCCGCAGCAGCCGCGCGCGAAAGAGCGGCCCCGCCGCCAGGTCGAACGGCCGCACCATCTCGTCGTGGACGATGCGCGCCGCCTGCTCCTCGCGCCGGTCCTCCGGCAGCGCGGAAAGGTCGTCCGCGGGGAGATGGAAGGCGCCGGCGGGGAGCACGACCTGCTCCGCCTCGCCGCCGTCCACGGGGCGGATGACGCTGCGCAGCGCCTGGTGGCGGCGCACCACTTCCGCCAGCGCGCGCTCCAGCGCGGGGGCGTCCAGCGCGCCGTGCACCCGCAGCGCCAGCGGCGAGTTGTACAATGCGCCGGGCTCCAGCCGGTCCAGGAACCAGAGGCGCCGCTGCGCGAAGGAGAGCGGCGCGCGCTCCGCCCCCCGGCGGACGGGCGCGCTGGCGGCCTCGTCCCTGGTCCGCTTGAGCCGCAGCTCCAGCAGCCGGCGCGCCTCCGGCGGCAGCGCGTCCAGCCGGCGTTCCAGGTCACGCATGCTGCGCCTCCTCCTGCGCCAGCAGGCGCGCCAGCTCGTCCGCGTCCAGCCCCTCCAGCTCGTCCAGCAGCCGCAGCGTGGCGTCCTGCTCCGCGCGCTCGACGACCTCCGCCAGCCCGGCGACGGTGGGCGCCTCGAACAGCGCGCGTACGGAGAGCTCCACCTGCAGCGCCGCGCGAATGCGCGAGACCACGCGCGTGGCCAGCAGCGAGTGCCCGCCCAGGTCGAAGAACCGGTCGTGCACGCCCACCCGCTGCACGCCCAGCACGTCCGCCCAGATGCCGGCGATGGTGGCTTCAAGCGGCGTACGCGGCGGCGCGAACGCCGTCTCCACGTCGTGACGGGCATCGTCGGGCGCGGGAAGGGCGCGGCGGTCCACCTTGCCGTTGGGCGTAAGCGGCAGCCCCTCCATCACCACGAACGCGGCGGGGACCATCCAGTCCGGCATCCCGCGGCGCAGGTGCGCCCGCAGCGCGGGCACCAGCGCCCGCGCCGCCGTCTCGCGCGCGGGGTGGCCCACGCGGTCGAGCGCGTCCAGCGGCGCCTCCTCCGTCACGTGCGCCGCGCCGTCGTCCGCGGGAACCACGTACGCCACCAGCCGCCGCTCGCCCGGCCCATCCTCGCGGGGGATGACGACGGCGTCCGCCACGCCGGGGTGCGCGCGCAGGGCGGCCTCGATCTCCCCCGGCTCCACGCGAAAGCCGCGGATCTTCACCTGCTGGTCCATCCGCCCGAGGCAATCGAGTGCGTGAGTGCGGGAGTGCGGGAGTGCGGGAGTGGTTTCGTCCGTTACTCCCGCACGCACGCACGCACCCACTTCCGCGCTTTCAACCCAGCGAACCCGGTCACCCGTGCGGTACAGGCGCGCGCCGGGGACGGTGGAGAAGGGGTCGGGGACAAAGCGCTCCGCCGTCAGGCGCGGGCGGCGGACGTAGCCGAGGGCCACGCCGTCGCCGCCCACGTACAGCTCGCCGGGGATGCCGGAGGGCACGGGCTGCATCGCCTCGTCCAGCACGTACGCCGTGGAGTTGGCGATGGGGCGGCCGATGGGCACCGTGGCGGCGCCGGGCGGCACCGCGTCCACCCGGTGCCAGGTGGAGAAGGTGGTGTTCTCCGTGGGGCCGTAGGCGTTCAGCAGCCGCGCCGGCGCCCCCGCGCGCAGCACCTCGCGCGAGGCGTTCGGGTCCATCGCATCGCCGCCGACCAGCACGTGGCGCACGGACGCGAACCCATCCGGCGCCTCCCGCGCGACGGCGTTGAAGAGCGTGGCGGTGATGAAGAGCGCCGTGACCGCGCCCTCGCGCAGCGCATCCACCAGCGCCGCGGGGGAAAGGGATGTGTCGCGGTCGATGACGACGAGCGTGCCGCCGTTGAGCAGCGCGCCCCATACCTCCCACGTGGCCGCGTCGAAGCCGGGGTTCGCGATCTGCGCCACGCGGTCGTCCGCGCCCAGCTGCGCGAAGTCCGTCCCGCGCACCAGCCGCGCGACGGCCCGGTGCGGCACCTCCGTCCCCTTCGGCCGCCCCGTGGATCCGGAGGTGTAGACGACGTACGCCGCGTCCTCCGGCATGGGCCCCTCCCCGCTCGTGGGCCCCTCCCCCAACCCCTCTTCGCTCGTTCCTCGTGGAGAGGGGAGAAGGGCATCCGCGTCCGCATCCTCCGCCACCAGCACGCGGATTCCGGCCATCGCCGCCGCGTCCGCGTGCTCCGCGCTGGCGATGACGAGCCGCGCGGCCGAATCCTCCACCATCCACGCCAGCCGCTCTCGGGGGTGTGCGGGGTCCAGCGGCAGGTACGCCGCGCCCACGCGAAGCACCGCGATCCACGCGGCGGCCAGGTCGATCCCGCGCTCCATGCACACGCCCACCCGCGCGCCGCGCCCCGCGCCCGCCGCGCGCAGCCGCCGCGCCAGGGCCTCCGCGCGCGCGTCCAGCTCCGCGTACGTCGCCCGCGCCGCGCCGTTCACGACGGCGATGGCGTGCGGCGCCGCGGCCACGCGTTGCGCGAACAGCCCGGGGATGGAGAGGTGGCGGGGGTAGTCCGTCGCCGTCGCGTTCCACGCCGCGAGCGAGCGCACGTCCGCGTCGTCCGCCAGCGGCAGGGTGCGCACGCGCGCGCCGGGATCGGCCACGGCGGCGCGGAGAAGGCGGACGTAGAGGTCCGCCAGGCGGCGGATGGTGGATTCGTCGAAGAGGTCGGCCGCGTACTCCATGCGCCCGCCGATCCCCTCCGCGTCCTCGCGGAGCGTGAAGACCAGGTCGTAGCGCGCGGTGCCTGCGTCCACCGGGTCCATCCGCAGGCGCAGCCCGGGCATCTGCAGCGGCGGCCAGGGCGCCGTCTGCAGCGCGAAGACAAGGCCGAACAGCGGCTGCAGCGCCGTGGTGCGCTCCGGCGCCAGCGCCTCCACCAGCCGCTCGAAGGGAAGGTCCTGGTGCGCGTACGCCGCCACCGTCCCGTCGCGCGCCCGCGCCAGCAGCGCGCGGAACGGCGGGTCATCCGACAGGTCCGCCCGCAGCGCCAGCATGTTGACGAAGAAGCCGATCAGCGGCTCGATCTCCGGCTCCGTGCGGTTGGCGACCGGCGTCCCCACGACGAGGTCGTCCTGCCCGGTCAGCCGGTGCAGCAGCGCCTGCCACCCGGCCAGCAGCGTCATGAACAGCGTCGCCCCCTCGCGGCGGGAGAGCGCGCGCAGCTCGTCGTCCAGCCCGCGCGGCAGGCGAAAGACGTGCACGGCGCCGCGGTAGCTGGGCACGTCAGGGCGGGCGCGGTCCGCGGGGAGCGTGGCGGGAGCGGGAGGGGCGGCCAGGGCGCGCGTCCAGTACTCCAGCTGGTCCCGCAGCCCGTCGCCCTCCAGCTGCTCGCGCTGCCAGACGGCGAAGTCCGCGTACTGCGCCTCCAGCTCCGGCAGCGGCGACGGCTCCCCGCGCGAGAACGCGCCGTACAGCGCGCCCAGCTCGTGAAAGAGCACGCCCAGGCTCCACCCGTCGCCCACGATGTGGTGCATGCAGACCACCAGGACGTGCTCCTCCGCCGCCAGCCTCAACAGCCGCGGGCGAAAGAGGGGGCCGCGCTCCAGGTCAAAGGGCCGCGCCGCCTCCTCCCGCGCGATGCGCTCCGCCACTCCGCGCGCGTCCTCCCAGTGTCCCGAAAGGTCCGTCAGCGGGACGTCCACCTCGAACGGCGGAAGCACCACCTGCACCGCCTGTTCCTCCGCCTGGGCGAAGACGGTGCGCAGCGACTCGTGCCGCCGGACGATCTCCGCCAGCGTGCGGCGCAGCGCGTCCACGTCCAGCCGCCCCTCCAGCGTGATGGCGACGGCGGCGTTGTAGAAGGCGCTTTGCGGCTCCATCTGGTGCATGAACCAGAGCCGCTGCTGCGCAAAGGACTGCGGAAACACGTCCGCGCCCTTCGGCGCGACGTGGGGTAGCTCGATCTCCTGCGTAAGCATGCGTCTCCCTGGGATCCTGCCGTTGATGGCGCGCCCTGCCTCGCCGCGCCGCCGCCCCAGCGGGGGGGTGTAATTCAATGGAAACGTGCGTAAACTGGATGCTGCGCCGCGCGCGACTTCCCCTGCGCCCGGCGGGGGGCGGCGGATCAGCCGTCCGCCGCCGCGCCCACGAGCGTGACTTCTTCCGCCTCCGCCGGCAGCGCCGCGTCCGACGACCGCCCGATGCGGCGGATGCGGCCCACCGCCGCCGCCGCCGGCACCAGCCGCTCCGCCAGCTCCGCGATCGTGGGATGATGGAAGAGCGTGGAGACGGGCGCCGTCATCCCCAGCGCGTCGCGCGTGCGCCCCAGCACCTGCGTCACCCGCAGCGAGTGGCCGCCCAGCGCGAAGAAGTCGTCGTGCACGCCCACCCGCTCCACGCCCAGCAGCTCCGCCCAGATCTCCGCCAGCACCCGCTCGCGCTCCGTGCGCGGCGCCACGTACCCGCGCTCCGCGGGGGCCAGCTCCGGCGCGGGGAGCGCCGCCGCGTCCACCTTGCCGTTGGGCGTCAGCGGGAACGCGTCCAGCACCACCGCGGCCGCGGGGACCATGTAGTCCGGCAGCCGCGCGCGCAGATGTTCGCGCAGCGCCTCCGGCAGCGCCTCGTCCGCCACGTCGCCGATGGCGTAGCCGACCAGCCGCGTCTCGCCCGTCTCGTCCGTCCGCGCCACGCAGACCGCGTCCGTCACGGCCGGGTGTGTCCGCAGCGCCGCCTCGATCTCCCCCGGCTCGATGCGGAAGCCGCGCACCTTCACCTGGAAGTCCGTCCGCCCCAGGAACTCGATCTCTCCCGCGCGGGTCCAGCGCACGCGGTCGCCGGTGGCGTACATCCGCGCGCCGGGGACGCTGGAGAACGCGTCGGGGATGAACTTCTCCGCCGTCATCGCCGGGCGGCGCAGGTAGCCGCGCGCCACCTGCGCGCCGCCCACGAACAGCTCGCCGGGCACGCCCGCGGGGACGGGGTTGCCGTAGCCGTCCAGCACGTACGCCGCCGTGTTGCCGATCGGCCGCCCGATGCCCGGCAGCCCCGCGCCCAGCACCCCCACGCGCCCCGACGTGGCGACGACGGTGTTCTCCGTGGGGCCGTAGTTGTTGACCAGCGTAAAGGGAAGGGCGGGGGAGGGGCGCGAGCGCAGCCGGTCGCCGCCGGCCAGCATCAGCCGCGGCGCCGCGTCCGCGGGCCAGGCCAGCGGCAGCACCGCCTCCGCGATGGGCGTCGGCAGAAAGGAGACGGTGATCTCCCGCGCCACCACCCAGTCTCGCAGCGCCGCCGGGTCCGTCCGCGCCGCCTCGGGCACCACGTGCAGCGACGCGCCCGCGGCCAGGTACGGCCAGGTCTCCCAGGTGCTGGCGTCGAAGCCCACGCCGGCGATCATCGTCGCGCGGTCCGCGGGGCTCACGCGGAACGCGTCGCGGTGCCAGCCGACAAGGTTGGCCAGCGCGCCGTGCTCGATCATCACCCCCTTGGGCCGTCCCGTCGATCCGGAGGTGTAGATGACGTACGCCAGGTCGCGCGCCCCGGTCTCAACCCGCGGATCCGCATCATCCCCATCCTCCAGCGCCGCGCCGGGGCCGAGCGGAAGGACGGGGATGCCGAACGCCGCCATCCGCCCCGCCAGCGCCCGCTGCGTGACGAGCACCGGCGCGGCCGTGTCGTCCAGCACGAAGCGGATGCGCTCGTCCGGGTACGCCGAATCGATGGGGAGATACGCTGCGCCGGCCTTCAGCACGCCCAGCAGCGCGGCCGGCAGCTCCGGTGCGCGCTCCATGCACACCGCCACCGCGTCGCCGCGCCGCACCCCGCGCGCGATCAGCGCGTTCGCGATGCGGTTCGCCGCGCGGTCCAGCGCCGCGTACGTCAGCTGCGCGTCCTCCGCCGCGACGGCCAGTGCCTCCGGCGCGCGGGCCGCCTGCTCCGCCACGATGCGATGCACCGGCTCGTCCGCGCGGTACAGGCGGGCGGTCGCGTTCCATTCCTCCACCACCCGCGCCCGCTCCTCCGCCGCCAGCAGGGGCAGATCGGAGACGCGCGTCCCGGGCTCCGCCAGCATCGCCGCCAGGATGGAGCGATAGTGCTCCTCCATCCGCACCACGGTTTCGCGCTCGAACAAGTCCGTGGCGTACTCCCAGATCATCGTCACCTCCTCGTCGGCGCCCGCCTGCTGGCTGCCGCGGGGGATGACGATGACCTGCAGGTCGAACTTGGCGGATTCGTTGCTCAGCGCCTCCGTCACGTCCATCCGCACCCCCGGCAGCTCGAACGGGGGATACGGCGCGTCGTGGAAGCTGAAGGCGGTCTGGTAGATGGGGAGGTGGCTCAGCCGCCGCTCCGGCTGCACCGCTTCGACGACCTCGCCGAAGGGGATCTCCCGCCGCGCGTACGCCTGGAACGTGGTGTCGCGGACGCGGCGGATGAGCTCCTCCGCCGTGGGATCGCCGGCCACGTCCGCCCGCAGCGCGACGGTGTTGACGATCATCCCGATCACCTGCTCCGCCGCGCGCTCGTTGCGATTCGCGACGCCCCCGCCCACGGCGAAGTCCGTCGCCCCCGTGTAGCGGTGCAGCAGCGCCTGGTACGCGGCCAGGAGGGTGACGTAGAGCGTGACGCCGTGTCGGCGGCTGAACTCCTGCGCCCGCAGCGCCAGTTCCGGCGGCAGGCGGTACCGCAGCGAGCGGCCGCGGAAGCTCATCTCCGCCGGGCGTGGACGGTCCGCGGGGAGCTCCAGCACCGGCGGCAGGCCGGCCAGCGTCTCCTTCCACCACGCCAGCTGCCGCGCCGCCTCACCCGAGCGCATCCACGCGCGCTGCCAGACCGCGTAGTCCGCGAACTGCACCTCCGGCCGCGGCAGCGGCGACGGCGCGCCCTGCGTGAACGCGGAGTAGAGCGCCGCCAGCTCGCGCAGGAACACGCCGAAGCTCCACCCGTCGTGCACGAAGTGGTGCTCCACGGCCGCCAGCACGTGCGCGTCGTCCGCGGTGCGGTACAGCGTCCAGCGGATCAGCGGCAGCTCGCCCAGGTGAAACGGCTTGAGGAACTCGTCGCGGAGAATGCGGTCCAGCTCCGCCTGGCGCCGCGCCTCCGGCACGCCGCGCAAATCGGTGACGGGCAGGCGCACGGGCCACGGCTCCTGCACCAGCTGCCTCGGCTCTCCGTCGATGGAGCGGAAGACGGTGCGAAAGATCTCGTGGCGGCGGACGATCTCCTCCAGCGCCGCCTCCAGCGCGGGCACGTCCAGCGCGCCGTGAAAGCGGATGGCCGCCTGGAAGTTGTACGACCGCATCCCCGGCGACAGCTCCTGGAAGAACCAGATGGCCCGCTGCGAGAAGGAGAGGGGGATCGGCTGATCGCGATCGACCGGTACCAGGGTCGGCAGCGCCTCGTCCGCCGCGCCGCCGCGCTCCACGGCGCGCGCCAGCTCCGCCGGGGTGCGCAGCTCGAACACCGCGAACGGCGCCAGCTCCGCCCCGAACGCCTGCCGCAGCCGCGAGACGACCTGCGTGGCGCGCAGCGAGTGGCCGCCCAGCTCGAAGAAATCGTCCTCCACCCCCACGCGCTCCGCCCCCAGCACCTCCGCCCACACGCGGCAGACGGCATCTTCCGCCGGCGTGCGCGGCGCCACGTACGACCGCTCGCCGCCGGCCTCCGGCGCGGGAAGGGCGCCGCGGTCCACCTTGCCGTTGGGCAGCCGCGGCAGCTCGTCCAGCGCGACGATGAAGGTCGGCACCATGTACTCCGGCAGCCGGTCCTTCAGGAATGCCTTCAGCGCCGCGGACGACGCCTCCGCGCCGCCATCCAGCACCACGTAGCCGGCCAGCAAACGGTCCCCCGGCGCGTCTTCGCGCACCGTGGCGGCGGCGTCGGCCACGGCGGGGTGGCGGCGCAGCGCCTCTTCAACCTCGCCCAGCTCCACGCGGTATCCGCGCACCTTCACCTGGTGGTCCGTGCGCCCCAGGCAGTCCACCAGCCCGTCCGCGCCGCCGCGGCCCAGGTCGCCCGTGCGGTACATCCGCGCGCCGGGCACGCCGCTCAGCGGATCGGGGATGAACTTTTCCGCCGTGGCGGCCGGGCGGCGCAGGTAGCCGCGGCTCAGTCCGTCGCCGCCGATCCAGATCTCCCCCGTCTCCCCGTGCGCTACGGGACGGAGGTCCGCGTCCAGGATGTACAGCCGCGAGTTCGCCACCGGCCGTCCCACGGGCATCGTCCGCTCCGTGCCGCGCGGGGGGATGGCGTACGTGGAGTAGGTCGTATCCTCCGTGGGACCGTAGAGGTTGACGACCTGCTCCAGATCGGGAAGCGCGCGGTAGAGGTCCTGCGCCAGCTCGTTGCGCAGCGGCTCGCCGCCCAGGTTCAGCGAGCGGATGGAGCGGGGGATGCCCCCCATCCGCAGCAGCTCCGCCGCGGCCGACGGCACCATCGACGCCACGTCGACCCGCTCGCCCTCCGGCAGCGTGGCCAGGTGCAGCGCGTTGGGCACGATGACGATGCGCGCGCCCAGCGAGAGCGGCACCCACGTCTCCGCCACGTGCACGTCGAAGCATACGGAGGTGGACGCCAGCACCGATGTCCCCTCGCCGATGGCCAGTGCCTCCGGCGCCCAGCGGATGAGCGTGACCACGCTGGAATGGCGGATCTGCACGCCCTTGGGCGTCCCCGTGCTGCCGGAGGTGTAGATGACGTGCGACAGGTTCTCCGGGTTTGCGCCGCTCTCCACCGGCTCCGTGGACTCGCCCTCCAGCGCACCGAAGTCCGCGTCCAGCGCCACCACCGCCGCGCCTTCCGCCGGCAGCGCGCCGGCCAGCCCCGGCTGCGTGAGCAGCACGGGGACGCGCGTGTCGGCCAGCATCAGCCGCACGCGGGCGGACGGATACGCCGGGTCCAGCGGCACGTACGCGCCGCCGGCCTTCAGCACGCCCAGCATCCCCACGACCAGCTCGGGCGTGCGCTCCATGTAGACGCCGACCAGCACGTCCGGCCCCACGCCGTGGCGGCGCAGCAGGCGGGCGGCCTGGTTGGCGCGCGCGTCCAGCTCGCGGTAGGTGAGGTGGCGCCCGCCGCACGTCACCGCAATGGCGTCAGGGGTGCGGCGGGCCTGCGCCTCTACCATCTGGTGCACGCACCACCCGCGCGGGTAGTCGCGGTCCGTGTCGTTCCAGGGATGCACGCGCGGCTGCGCGCCCGGCGGGTCGGAAGAACGCTCCACGTGGGGCTCCATGAGGGAATGATCGACGTCCAACGGAGCACGCCCGGCGTGCTCCGCTCGTTTCGGGTATTCAGATTCTGGGCGGGACTTCTGTCCCAGGGGCACTACGGTAATCCGGCGCCTGGCAATTCGTCAACTAGTCGCGTGAAACGTGTGTATCAATTGCAAGCGACGTTCAGGTAGAGGAAAAACACGTATACCAGTGCGCGAATTTTCTGTCTATCTGTAACGGTTGCAGATGCTAAGTCTAGCTCTCACATCAACCCCAAACGATCTGCAGTGACAAACAAATGTAGTCACCCACGGAGGGAACATGGCTGAATCTCAGGGGTGCCGGCGCTACATCTTCCCACAGTTCACGATTGTAATGGGACAATTCAGGTGCGGAACCATGCGGTCTTCACACCGACCATGCAGGATGGAAAAACCCTCCGGCGCCGTGCGGGCCGGAGGGCGGTCGGGAGGGCGCGATGGGGCGCCGCCGTCAGGGCGGAGACGTCGGCCCCCCGGGCGGGGCGGGTGCCAGCGGGCCGTCACGGACCAGGCCCAGCCGCGGACTGTTGCCCAACGATAGTCCAGCCTGCTGGGCGGCGAGCCACATCTCCCGGGACCCATCCACGTCGCCCTGCTTCCCGAGCACCAGGGCGATCTCGATCATGATGTCGGACCTCGACGGGTGCGGGTCTCCCGGCATCTCCATCGCCAGCTGGA
>DATABT010000886.1:0-8358 GCA_036259455.1 Longimicrobium sp.
CCGATGCGCCGCGCAGAAGCGGGTCGAGGACCGGGCCGTGGGCCCGATCACCAGCACGGGTCAGTAGATTTCTCAGGCGGCGCCATGGGAATCCTGCACGGGCTGAGTTCGGTGCAGGCGCCTCCTTCGAAATGACAGTTCGGCGTCGGGTCTGCTTACCTGCAACAAAATCGACGAAGAACCTTTTTTGGGGGGAGGTGCGTGCGCGAGCGAGCGGAGGGGGGCGCCCGCGCGAAGGCTGCCACGCGCGCAGGGCTGAATCCGGCGTTCGATTTCAGGGAGCGCCGCGCGGAACTCGAAGCCACGCCGTATCTGCGCGCGGCCGAAGGACCTCCTCTCCCCCACCGCGGGGCCGGCTCCGAAGCACGGAAGCCGGCCCCATGGTTTCTTCGACACGGGATTCCGCGATACCCACGCGAGAGAACACTCGGTTGACTCCGGGGCGGCAAGCCCGGAGCGCCGCGGGCGGCGGTTGAAGTCGCGTCTGGAACGTCACGAAGTCCGCGGAACCGACCCGGAGAACCCCGGGCCAACACACTCCGCGCGGGGCCCCGGCCCGGCACCGTCCCGCGGCGGAGGGGGCCGGGGTGGCTCTGGCCGTTCGGGGCCCCCGGACGTACTGTATGAGGTTGGGCCGCGGCGCCGCCGCAGCCGTCTCCGCCGCCAGCGGCAGGTTTGCTCCCGGCGCTTGACACCTTTGCGGGACTCCCGGCCATGACCATCCCCACCGAACCCATCGGCAGCATTCCGCGGCCTCACGCGCTCATCCAGGCAGTCGCGGACGGCAACGTGGACGATCCAGCCCTGGTGCCGCTCTTCGACGCGGCAACGCGCGACACCATCGAGCGCTTCGAGGCTACGGGCTCGCCCGTGATCACCGACGGAGAACAGAGAAAGTACCACAACTTCTGGACGTACTCCGTGCACGGGCTGCCCAACACGGCCCCGGACGGGTTCCGCATCCCCTTCACGGCCGGGCACACCCGCCGCATGCCGCGGCTCACCGGCGGCCCCTTTCGCTACCAGCGCTACGCCGACGGCTACCTGGACGTGGCCATGCGCTACGCGCACCGGCCGGTCAAGCAGGCCGTCATCTCTCCTTCGGCGCTCAGCCTGATGTACCCCGCCGAGGGAATTCCCGGGTACTCGCGCGACCAGTTCATCGATGACCTGCTCCGCGAGCACGAGGCCGAGATCCGCCGCTGCCTGCAGAAGGGGGCGTACAAGGTGCAGATCGACTTCACCGAGGGGCGGCTGGCAATGAAGATCGACCCCTCGGGACACCTGCTCAACAGCTTCATCGACCTGAACAACCTGGCGCTCTCCCGCTTTTCCGCCCGGGAGCGGGCGCTGCTGGGCGTGCACACCTGCCCCGGCGGCGACCGCGACTCCACGCACAGCGCCGACGTGGACTACGCCGACCTGCTGCCCAGCCTGTTCCAGCTCAAGGCCGGCAACTTCTACATCGCCCTGGCGGGGGAAACGGACCGCGTGCGGGTGCTCAGGATCATCCGTGAGCACATGAAGCCGGACCAGCGGGTCTTCGTGGGCGTGGTCGCGCCGATCGACCCGCGGGTGGAAACCCCGGAGGAAGTGTGCGGCAGGGTGCTGGAAGCCGCGGAGTACATTCCGGCGGAGCAGCTGGGCACAACCGACGACTGCGGCTTCGCGCCGTTCAGTGACGACGAGTCCACCAGCCGCGACACGGCGTTCGCCAAGATTCGCTCCCGCGTGCTGGGCACCGCGCTCGCGGCCAGAGAGCTCGGCGGCTGACGATGGCTACCCACGACGACGAAGACGCCCTGCTGCACTCCGTCGCGCTGCAGAACGCCCAGAGCATCCTGCTGGCCCGGCAGCGCGCGGAAGAGGAGCTGGTGCGCGCCAAGGAGGCGCTGGAGGCGAGGACCCAAGAGCTCGCCCGCTCGCTCTCCATGATGCAGGCCACCCTGGAGTCCACCACCGACGGCATCCTGGCATCGGACGACCAGGGCAGGATCACCTGCTTCAACGAGAACTTTGTCCAGATGTGGCGGATGCCGCGCGAAACCGTGGCCGCCGGCCGGTACGGGCGGGTGCTGGAGGCGATGTGCGGGCACTTCGAGGACCCCGTGCCCTTTCTTGCGCGGGTGGAGGCGATCCACGCGTCGTCGTTGCCCGAGAGCTTCGACGTGCTGCAGCTGGCCGACGGCCGCGTGTTCGAGCGGTTTTCCCGGGTGCAGACGGTGGAGTACCGCCAGGTGGGCCGCGTGTGGAGCTTTCGCGACGTCACCGAGCGCGCGCGCGCCGAGGCGGAGCTGCGCGAGGCAAAGGAAGAGGCCGAGGGCGCCAACCGCGCCAAGAGCGAGTTCCTGGCGGTGATGAGCCACGAGCTGCGCACGCCGCTCAACGCCATCGGCGGCTACGCGGACCTGATCGAGATGGGAATCCGCGGCCCGGTGACGGACGCGCAGCGCGAAGACCTGCGGCGCATCCAGAAGAGCCAGCGGCACCTGCTGGGAGTGATCAACGAGGTGCTGAACTACGCGAAGCTGGAGACCGGGACCGTGCAGTACGAGATGGCCGACATTGCGGTGCGCGACGTGCTCGCCGGTGCGGAAGGGCTGGTGTCGCCGCAGGTACGGTCCAACGAGCTCACCCTGAACGTCGCCGAGTGCCCCGCCGGCGTCGTCGTGCGCGCCGACGGCGAGAAGCTGCGGCAGATCCTGGTGAATCTCCTTTCCAACGCCGTGAAGTTCACCGGCCGCGGCGGGCGCATCGACCTGCTGTACGAGGTGCGGGGGGATCGCGTGCTCCTCTCCGTGCGCGACACGGGGATGGGGATTCCCGAGGAGAAGCTGGCCTCCATCTTCGAGCCGTTTGTGCAGGTGCGCTCCGACCTTACCCGGACGGCCGAGGGGACCGGGCTGGGCCTTTCCATCAGCCGCGACCTGGCCCGCGGCATGGGCGGCGAGCTGACCGTGGAAAGCGTGGTGGGGCAAGGGAGCACGTTCACCCTGAAGCTTCCCCTGGCGTGACCGGATACCGCGCTCGAAGCGTGGCGGCCGCAAGCCCGGGGTGAACCCCGCTGTCGCCCGCATGCGGGCGGCGTGGTGCGCCGGGAGGTGTGGTGCGATGGAAATACGTCCGCCCCCCTCGTTGCCGCGGGTCCGCACCCCGGCTCGTCGAACCGGACAGCGGCGGCACGGACGCTGCTCCCGCGAGCCGTCGCCTTCCTCGTGGGACGAGAGTCGGGATGGATGGTCCTGAAAATCCGGCATTCCTGCCCCTGGGTGCGGCAGGTCCTTACGGAACATGAAGGATTTTCGACATTATCCCGCACGGCCAGGAATTCCTCCGTTTGCTCCCTGTGAGGCTCGTTTTCGTGCGACCCGCCCGGTTGCTCCGGGGTATGCGGCGGTCTAGATTTCACGTTTCCGCTCCGCCACCGGCGGGGCGCGGCGAACCACCCTGGACGGCGGTACCCTAGCGTGTGTGGAATCGTCGCGGTCTCCGGCAACCCCGAGGCCGCCCAGCTCGCCTACCTGGGCCTGTACTCCCTGCAGCACCGGGGGCAGGAGGCGGCCGGCATCGCCAGCTTTGAATCGTCCACGGGCGAGAGCCACCGCGTGCGCCGCGCCGGGCTCGTCTCCGAGGCGCTGCAGCCCGCGCAGATCGCCGAGCTGCCGGGCGACGTGGCGGTGGGGCACATCCGCTACTCCACGGCGGGCGGCGCGGGGCTCAAGAACGCGCAGCCCATCCGCGAAACCTTCCGGGCCGGGCAGCTGGCGCTGGTGCACAACGGCAACCTGACCAACGCCAACCTGCTGCGCGAAAAGCTGCTGAACGAGGGCGCGCTCTTTCAGAGCAGCATCGACAGCGAGGTCATCGTCCACCTGATCGCCCGCTCGCGCGCCGAGACGGCGGACGAGCAGATCCTGGACGCGCTGTCGCAGCTGGAGGGCGCGTACTGCGTGCTCATCACCATGGGCGACACGCTGTTCGCCGCGCGCGATCCCTACGGCTACCGCCCGCTGGTCATCGGCACGCTGCCCACGGGCGGCCTGGTGGTCGCCAGCGAGACGTGCGCGCTGGACATCGTCCACGCCCGCTACGTGCGCGACGTGGAGCCGGGCGAGCTCATCCGCATCCGCAACGGCGAGATCGAGCAGGTGCGGCGCCTCCCGCGCTTCGTGGCGGAGCCGCAGCCGTGCGTCTTCGAGCTGGTCTACTTCGCCCGGCCCGACACCAAGCTGTGGGGCTATACGGTGGACCGCGCGCGCCGCGCCTTCGGCCGCAAGCTGGCGGAGGAGCAGCCGGCGCAGGCCGACATCGTGATCTCCGTTCCCGACAGCGCCAACTCCGCCGCGGTGGGCTACGCGGAACGCTCCGGCATCGCCTTCGAGCTGGGGCTCATCCGCAACCACTACGTGGGCCGCACCTTCATCACCCCCACGCAGGTGGGGCGCGACTTCAAGGTGCGGATGAAGTTCAGCCCCGTACGCGAGGTGCTGGAGGGAAAGCGCGTGGTGGTGGTGGATGATTCGCTCGTGCGCGGCACCACGTCGCGCGCCCTGGTGCACATGCTGCGCGAGGCGGGGGCCAGGGAGGTGCACCTTCGCCTGGCGTCGCCGCCGGTGCGCTGGCCCTGCTTCTACGGCATCGACATGCCGACCCGGCAGGAGCTGATCGCCAGCGACAAGTCGGTGGAGGAAATCCGCGAGTACCTGGGGGTGGATTCGCTGGGCTACCTGTCGCCGGAGGGGATGATCGACTGCGTGCGCGACGGCGGCGAAACGTACTGCACCGCCTGCTTTACCGGCGACTACCGCGCCCCGCTGGTGGACGCGCAGGAGGACCTGGCAATGACCTCGCACTGCTGACGGGTTCGCGCCTCCGTCCCCTACGTGAACCGGCCGCGCCTGCCCGGGCGCGGCCGGTTCCCAGCGTTCTGCCGATGCCGGATGCGCTCCGCCGCTCGCGATCAGGGGGTCCGGGGTGATCAGACCAGACCCAGCTGCCGGCGAACCCAGCGCCAGGCGTCTTCGAGCTTGTCCAGCAGCCAGGCGGCCGCGTGGCGCAGCCATTCGGCAAAGTCTTCCTTCGCGATCGCCTCGCCCATCATCGCTCTCCGCTTGGCATCGCGCAGGTAGCGCTCCAGCCGGTCGAAATCGTCAGCGGTCATCGTGGACATGTCGTCACCTCGTGGGGGAGAAAAGAATATCCGAAATTGAATTCCGGCCGGGTCGCTACCCGCCGCTCTGCCGCTTCATCTCTCTCACGCGCCGTTGCGCACGCTCCAGTTCTTCCACGGTGGGCGGGTTCGTGTCCACGTCGTCCCGGCCGATCATACGGCGAACGCGCTGCTCCTCGGCGGCGTTCGGCGCGCCGAAGAGGGCATTGAAAAACGAGCGCGCGGCCAGCACCAGGCCCTGCCCCTCGGACTGCCGGGAAAACTGGTTCCGCCCGTCCGTGCCGGCGCCGTACCCGGAATCGCGCCTGCCGTCCCGGGCCGCCCGTGCCTGCCCGTTCGAGTGCGGAATACGCTGCTCGCCCGTCCCGCGCTCTACCCGGCCGTGACGCGCATCGGCCGGCTGCGCCCGCATCACCACTTCCGGAACGAAGTCGGCGTAGCTGAAGTTCTTCAGACCGGCGTAGATCCAGCTGCGGTTCCCCTGGCAGGACTTGAGCAGGTTGGTGAACAACGCCTCCAGGTTGTACCCCCTGCTGCTCGAGTACGGCGTCACCTCGATGCGCCGCCCCAGGAACCGGCCCAGCCGGTCCTCCCGGTCCCGCACGATGTCGCGGATGTGCTGCTCCTGCTGCCGCGACGGAATGGGCATGCCCTCTTTCCAGTCCATCGGCTCCACCAGGTCCACCTGCCCTACGCCGAACACGAGCCGTTCGTGGAATTCGGCAAGCTGCTCCAGGTACAGCTGGTCCAGCGCGATCGCCCGGTTGCGGGCCGTCATGACCCACAGGATGATGTCGCAGTGCGGAAGCCGCTCGCGGTACATCCGCAGATACTCCGGATCCATGCGCCGGTCCTCACCCAGGCCGGGCGCGTCGCAGACGATCAGCTGCACGTCGTGTCCCACCGCAGGCCCCTGGTGGATCCTGAGCTTCATGGGTACATCGCGAAACTCCTTGGTGCACGCGACGGTGTGGCTGATGGGGAGCTGCGTCCGGAACATCGCGTTGATCGTGGAGCTTTTCCCCACGCCGGAGACGCCGATGATTCCGATGGTGGGCGGCTTCTTCAGCGTCTCCTGGATCAGGCGGGAAAGCTCCGCCTGCTCCCGCGCGCTCAGGCTTCCGGAATCGTGGTCCTGTCCGCTGCTCATGTGTTCCTCCCTGGATGATCGGACCCGCGTGACGACGGCTGGTCCATTCGTCGGTCGCGCGCATTCATTTTCCGCGGGCAGAGTCCGGCGAGGGCCATCCCGTGCCGGCGGCGGCAGGAGGCGGCAGGCATGATTGGTCGATGGCGGCTCCAAGGGCGGGACGCTCGCAATCCTTGATCGCGGGTGGAACGTCACGGTGCTCCGGAGTGCCTGTCGTCCGACGGGACGTCGCGGGGGATCGATGGCCAACCGGCGCCCGTGCAACGAACGATGCGGACCCGGGGGGCCTGCCGCCCTCCGCCGCGTGGCGTTCACCGCGCCTTGCCAGGCGATCCACGGCCGAGCAGTTTGGGGAAGGCTGGCGGCCACGCGGAGCGTCCACACCTCCCTGCGGCCGATCCTCCATTCCCCGACTTGCCCGCGCGGCGTTCGGGATGCAATCTGGGAGTCGCCGGCGACGTCCCGGCGAACCACGTCCGATCCCGTTTTTTGAACGACGTTCTTTCGCGCCCGATCCCGAGGAGTGGCTCGATGAAGTACCGTACCTATCCCGGCACCGACATCCGCGCGTCGGAAGTCGGCTTTGGCCTGTGGACGCTCGCCGCCGGCTGGTGGGGCGAGTTCACCGACGAACAGGCCGTCGCCATGCTGCACCGCGCCTACGACCTGGGCATCACCCTGTACGACTTGGGCGACACCTACGGCAACGGCCGCGCGGACGAGCTGCTGCGCCGGGCGTTCGCGGACCGGCGCGACCGCGTCACCATCACCACCAAGGTGGGCTACGACTGGTACAACCACCTGGACGCGCGCCGCGGCCAGCAGGAGATCCCCCACAGCGCCGACCCCGCCTTCATCCGCATGGCCGTGGAAAAGTCGCTGGAGCGGATGGGGACGGACGTGCTGGACATCGTGAGCTACCACAACGCGCACGAGGAGCACGTCCCCAACGACGAGATCTGGGAGGCGCTGCAGCGCCTGGAGGAAGAGGGGAAGATCCGCGCGTGGGGCGGAGCGCTGGGCCCGTCCAACGGCTACCTGTTCGAGGGGCTGGACCTGATCCGCGAGCGCGGCGTGCGCAACCTGCAGCTCATCAACAACGTCCTGGAGCCCTTCCCCGGCCAGATCCTCACCCGGGCCGCCGAGCAGACGGGGCGCACGGGCATTCAGGTGCGCGTAACGCACTCGTCGGGCATGCTGGAGGGCAAGTACACGGCGGACACCGAGTTCGCGAAGAACGACCACCGCCGCCACCGCCCGCGGTCGTGGCTCACCAACGGCCTCAAGAAGCTGGAGGCGCTGCGCTGGCTGCACGAGGGGCGCGGAATGACCATCGGCCAGGCGGCGCTCAAGTGGCTGCTGGCCAGCCCCGCGGTGATGACCACGCTCCCCAACATCTACAACCTGGAGCAGCTGGAGGAGTTCGCCGCCGCACCCGACCTTCCCGACCTGACGGCGGACGACCTGGCGCGCATCACCGACCTGCAGCGCACCAACTTCGGCGTGCACGAGGACCACATGCGCTACAAGGGGACGATGGTGCGCGAGGGCGAGCCGCTGGGCCCCGTCTACCGCTACGCCGGCGACGGCTTCCCCGGGGCCCCCGAAGCGGTGGAAACGGCCGCGGCGGACTGAAGCGGACCGCCGTCGAGTACGTGCGCCGAGCTGCGCGATCGCGCCTGACGCGAGCCCCCGGAGAGCCAATCTCCGGGGGCTTCATATGTTCGTCTTGACACGACGGATGGCGCAGCGACATTGCGATACACGCGACCCGAACGGACTTCGCGCCGGCCCCATCCATCTCTCTCCGGGGAAGGTGCCACCATGCCAAGGCTGACGCTGAACCTCGAGGCCATCAGGGTCGAGTCGTTCTCCATCGACACGGTGGCCCTGCTGGCGGTCCGCCCCACCACCACGGGGATGAACACCAACGAGCCCGGCTGCACGCTGCCGGAGCTCTGCGGCACCACGGTCCTCGGCTGAGTCCGGCCCGCATCGGCAGCGCGACGCGAGGCCCCGGCGATCCGCTCGCCGGGGC
>DATABT010000887.1:0-3633 GCA_036259455.1 Longimicrobium sp.
CGGGAAAGTTGCCCACCTGGTACCCGCCCTCGCCCACGTCCCACGGCTCCGCGATCAGCTTTACGCGGCTGATGACGGGGTCCTGGTGAATGACGTCGAAGAACGAGGAAAGGCGGTCCACCTCGTGAAGCTCGCGCGCCAGGGTGCTGGCAAGGTCGAAGCGGAAGCCGTCCACGTGCATCTCCTGCACCCAGTACCGCAGGCTGTCCATGATCAGCTGCAGCGTCTGGGGGTGGATGACGTTGAGCGAGTTGCCGGTGCCCGTGTAGTCCATGTAGAACCGGGGATGGCCGGCCACCGTGCGGTAGTAGGTGGGGTTGTCGATCCCCTTGAACGACAGCGTGGGCCCCATGTGGTTGCCCTCCGCCGTGTGGTTGTAGACCACGTCCAGGATGACCTCGATCCCCTCGGCGTGCAGCGCGCGCACCATCTCCTTGAACTCGTTGACCTGCGCGCCGTAGTCGCGCACGCTGGCGTACCGGCCGTCGGGGGCAAAGTAGCCCAGCGTGTTGTATCCCCAGTAGTTGCGCAGCCCCTTCTGCGCCAGGAACCAGTCGTCGACGATCTCGTGCACGGGGAGCAGCTCGATGGCCGTGACGCCCAGGGACTTGAGGTGCTCGATGATGACGGGGTGCGCCACGGCCGCGTAGGTGCCGCGGATCTTCTCCGGGATGTCCGGGTGGAGCATGGTGAGCCCCTTGACGTGCGCCTCGTAGATCACCGTCTCGTGCCAGGGAATACCCGGCGGCTGGTCGCCCTTCCAGTCGAACGCCCCCTCGGCGATGACCACGCCCTTGGGCACGCCCCAGGCGTCGTCGGTGTCGTCGAGCACCCAGTCCTCGCCGGGCTGGTCGAAGGGGTAGGCGAACGGGTGCGCCTCCCAGTTCACGCGCCCGGCCAGGGCTCGGGCGTACGGATCGACGAGGAGCTTGAAGGGATTGCAGCGCAGGCCGCGCCCGGGGTCGTACGGGCCGTTGATGCGGTAGCCGTAGAAGGTGCCGGGCCCCAGCCCTTCAACGTAGCCGTGCCACACGTACGCCGTGCGCTCGCGCAGGCGGTAGGTGCGCGAGGGCTCCGCGTCGCCGGGCTCGTCGAAGATGCATAGCTCCACCTCCCACGCGTTCTCGGAGTAGATGGCGAAGTTGGTGCCCTTGCCGTCCCAGTGCGCGCCCAGGGGATAGGGACGTCCCGGCCACGCCGTGGTGGCGGTCTCCAGGAAGCCGGGAACGTGGTGCTCCGGCGCAGACGGCCGCCCCGCCTGCTGCGTGTCCGTCCACCCGAACGGCAGGGGCGGCCGCGGCGACGCGCGCCGCTCGGCGCCGTCCGGCGCCCCCTCCGCCGCCGCGTCGCCGCCGTTCCCCTCCCCGGCGAGGACCTCCGCCTCCGTCAGCGTGACCGCGCCCCCGTGAGCCTCCCCGCCGCCCGCATCGGGGTGTCGATGATGCTCCGTCTCCGCGACATCCTCCGGCCGTCCCGCCGCGTCGTGATCCGCCTGGTGCTGGTCCATCCTGCTTCGTCTCGTGATTCGTGGCTATGCCGTGATCCGCCCATGAGCGGGCGAAGTGATGTCGATCCCGGTCGATGTGCAAGGGAAGCCCACCCGATGGTGCCCCGGCAACGGGCCCTCACCCCCGCCCCCTCTCCCACAAACCGGATGGGAGAGGGAGAGAACTTCGATCGACCCTGCCAACCTCTCCCCGGAATTGGGCGAGGGGTCGCCAGCCCGCGCGCCGGACCCATCCCGCTATTCCCTATTCCCTATTCCCTATTCCCTATTCCCTATTCCCTATTCCCTATTCCCTATTCCCTTATTCCCTATCCCCTATCCCCCGTTCCCTGCCCCTCGCCGTGCCCGCTTCTTGCTCCGCCCGCCGCGCAACGCGGCGCACACGCCCGCGCGCATCACCCGCTCTGACATCAAACAAACCACGTGAATCCTCAGGACACGGCCGGCGCGGCTCCCCGGCGCCGCATTCCCAGCGCCACGTACCGGTTCCAGTTCAACGCCGGCTTCACCTTTCGCGACGCCACCGGGCTGGTGCCGTACCTGGCGGAGCTGGGGATCAGCGACCTGTACGCGTCGCCGTACCTGCAGGCGCGCCCCGGCAGCGTGCATGGCTACGACATCGTGGAGCACGGGCATCTCAACCACGAGATCGGCACGGAGCACGACCACGCGCGCATGGCGGCGGCGCTGCGTGAGCACGGACTGGGCCACGTGCTGGACATCGTCCCCAACCACATGGGCATCGCCATGGGCGCGCGCGGCGGGCGCAACCGCTGGTGGATGAGCGTCCTGGAGAACGGCCCGTCGTCGCCGTACGCGCGGTACTTCGACATCGACTGGAACCCGCGCAACCCCGAGATGCAGGGCAAGGTGCTGCTTCCCGTGCTGGGCGACCAGTACGGCCGCGTGCTGGAAGCCGGCGAGCTGACCCTGGTGTACGAGGCCGGCCAGTTCCGCATCGAATACTACGAGAACGTCTTTCCCGCCGCGCCGGCGTCCACCGCGGCCGTGCTGGAGCTGGCGATCGAAAGGCTCGCGCTCAGGCCGCACGACCCCGCGCGAATGGAGCTGGAGTCCATCGCCGCGGCGCTGCGCCGCCTTCCCCCGCGCCGCGCGCGGGACCCGCGCAGCCGCGCGGAGCGGGCGCGCGAGCGCATCGTCACGCGGCGGCGGCTGCGCGACCTGGTCTACCGCTCCGAGGCCGTGCGCGACGCGGTAGACGCGGCGGTGGCGGAGTACAACGGCACGCCGGGCGATCCGCACTCCTTCGACCGGCTGGACGCGCTGCTCAACGACCAGGCGTACCGGCTGGCGTACTGGCGCGTGGCGGCGGAAGAGATCAACTACCGGCGTTTCTTCGACGTCAACGACCTGGCCGGCGTGCGCGTGGAGCGTCCGCAGGTCTTTCAGGCCACGCACGAGCTCATCCTGCGCCTGGTCCGCGAGGGCTCCGTCACCGGGCTGCGCATCGACCACCCCGACGGCCTCTTCGATCCGCGCGACTACCTGGTCACGCTGCAGCGCAACACCATGGGGCTGGAGCGCACGGAAGACTTCTACGTGCTGGTGGAAAAGATCCTCACCGGCGACGAGCCGCTCCCGGCGGAGTGGCCCGTGGCGGGGACGGTGGGATACGAGTTCCTGAACCGCGTCAACGGCCTGTTCGTCGATCCGCGCAACGAGGGAAAGATCGACGCCATCTACCGCGCGTTCACCGGCTTCCGCGACGAGTTCGAGGACCTGGTCTACGAAAAGAAGCGCCTCATCCTCCGCTCCTCGCTCGTCAGCGAGCTGACCGTGCTGACGACGCTGCTGGACCGAATCAGCGAGCGCAACCGCTGCAGCCGGGACTTTACCTGGGGAAGCCTGCGCGACGCCCTGCGCGAGGTGATCGCCTGCTTTCCCGTCTACCGCACCTACATCGAGGCCGGGCCGGGACGCGTCACCGACCGCGACCGCGCGTACGTGGACCGGGCGGTGGAGCGCGCCAGGGAGCGCAACCGCACCACCAGCGGCGCCATCTTCGACTTCGTGCGCAACACGCTGCTGCTGAACTGGCCGGACGCGCTGGACGAGCGGGCGCGGCGGCAGCACGCCCGCTTCGTGATGAAGTTCCAGCAGCTCAC
>DATABT010000888.1:0-4864 GCA_036259455.1 Longimicrobium sp.
CCGGCGGCTCGCGCAAACGCCCGCCGCCGGTCCGCGATCCGTCACCCGACATCACCCCTCCCCCGGGGTTGGCGGAAGGGTCGCCAGCCGTCGCGAGGAACGCGCGAAAAGGCCTGGCGGGGGAGAGGGCCCGCTACGCGCCGGCCCTACGCCACCGCCGCCGCCCCATACACGGGCGCGAAATCCCGCCCCAGCACTACCTCGACGCGGTGTTCCCGCCCGTCCGCCTCGAGGGGGACGCGCAGCCCGCCGTCCTCGGTCTCCACCGCCTCGCCATCCACCGAGCTTCGGATGCCGTCGCCGTCGTCG
This sequence comes from Longimicrobium sp., assembly GCA_036259455.1. Classification (GTDB taxonomy): domain Bacteria; phylum Gemmatimonadota; class Gemmatimonadetes; order Longimicrobiales; family Longimicrobiaceae; genus Longimicrobium. The sequence goes on from DATABT010000888.1 coordinate 310, forward strand.
CGGGTGACGGCGATCTCGTACGTGGTCGCGCCGTCGGGAAGGCGGTAGCGGACGGTGAATCCGGGCCAGCCGCGGGGGATGCACGGGCGGATGCAGAGCGTGTCGCCCCCGCGCAACGTGAGGCCGAGCACGGATTCCAGCGCCACGCGGAACATCCACCCCGCCGAGCCCGTGTACCACGTCCACCCACCGCGCCCCACGTGCGGCTCCACGCCATAGACGTCGGCGGCAATCACGTACGGTTCGGCCTGGTAGACGAGCACTTCCTGGGAGGTGCGGCCGTGGCTGACGGGGCTCACCATCTCCAGCAGCCGCGCCGCGCGCTCGGTGCGCCCCGCCTGCGCCAGCGCCCGCACGGCCCACAGCGCGGCGTGCGTGTACTGGCCGCCGTTCTCGCGCACGCCGGGAAGGTAGCCCTTGATGTAGCCGGGGTCGTGCGGCGTGCGGTCGAACGCGGGCGTCAGCAGGCGGATGATGCCGTCGCGCTCCGACACCAGGTGGCGCTCCATGGCGTCCAGCGCCTGCTCGGCCCGTTCCGGCGGCGCCACCCCCGAAAGCACCGCCCACGCCTGCGCGATGGCGTCGATGCGGCACTCGTCGTTCGCCGCGCTCCCCAGCGGCGCGCCGTTGTCGTAGTAGGCGCGGCGATACCATCCGCCGTCCCACCCGCCGTCGTTCAGCGCCTGCGCCAGGCTGGCGCGACAGGTACGGTACGTCTCCGCACGACCCGCATCTTCCCGCGCCTCGACGATGGGGATGAAGTCGTCCAGGATGGAATGGAGGAAGAAGCCCAGCCACACGCTTTCGCCGCGCCCCTCGCGTCCCACGCGGTTCATCCCGTCGTTCCAGTCGCCGGTGCCCATCAGCGGCAGGCCGTGCGCGCCGCGCGTGAGCGACCGGTCGATGGCCCGGCAGCAGTGCTCGTAGACGGTCGCGCGCTGGCCGGAATCGTCCGGGAAGAGGAAGACCTCGTCCTCGCCCGGCCACAGCGGCGCGGCAAGCACGAAGGGCGTGACCTCGTCCAGCACGCCGGCGTCGCCGGTGGAAACGACGTAGAAGGCGGTGATGTACGGAAGCCAGAGCAGGTCGTCGGCGAACCGCGTGCGAATGCCCTTGCTGAGCGGCGGATGCCACCAGTGCAGCACGTCGCCCTCCACGAACTGGTGGCTCGCGTGGAGGAGGATCTGCTGCCGCGCGAGCTCCGGGCGCAGGTAGACGAGCGCGGAGGAGTCCTGGAGCTGGTCGCGGAACCCGAACGCGCCGCCGGACTGGTAGAACGCGGTGCGCCCCCACACGCGGCAGCCCAGGTTCTGGTACGCCAGCCAGCCGTTCACCATCAGGTCCAGCTCCGGCGACGGCGTGCGCACCTGCACGGCGGTGACGAGATCGATCCAGAACGCGCGCGCCTCCTCCAGCGCAGCCCCGACGGCTTCCGCCGCGCGGTATCGGCCGATGAGGGCGCGCGCCGCCGCCTCGTCCGCCGCCTCGCCGAGGAGGAAGGAGACCTCCGCCGTCTCGCCCGGCGCGATGACGAGCGGCACCTGGAGGGCGGCGCACGGGTCCAGCCCCGCGCCCGCCGTGCCGTCCAGCCGCTCCGCGCTCCGCAGCGCCAGCGGCGATTCCGCGGAGCCGTACGCGCCCAGGAAAGCGGTGCGATCGGCGGTCCAGGAGACGCGCCCGGCCCGCCCCCTGCGCTCGCCCGGGCTCGCACCTCCCCCCAAAAACCCGGGGGGAGGTTGAGCTTCATCGCGCTCCGGAGGCATCACGGCGGCGGCGAAGGCGACGCGCTGCGAGAACTCGCCGCGGTCCGGGTTGGTCGCGAGGATGGCTTCGGCGGCTGCGTCCCAGCGTGTCTGGATGCTGGCGGCGGTTTCCTGCGGCAGGCCGCCCAGCACGAGCTGCGCGTAGCTGAAGGCGGAGACGCGGCGCGGCTGGCCGCTGGTGTTCGTCAGGCGCAGGCGCACGATCTTCACGGGATCGTGGCGCGGGACGAACGTCGTGGTTTCCTGCGCCAGCCCCTGGCTCACGTGCCGGAAGGTGGTGTAGCCGAAGCCGTGACGCGCCTCGTAGGCGCCGTCGCCGGGCGCGGGGCCCGGCGTGGGCGACCAGAACACGCCCGCCTCCTCGTCGCGCAGGTACAGCGCTTCGCCGTGCGGGTCGGCGACGGGATCGTTGCTCCATGGCGTCAGCCGGTTCTCGCGGCTGTTGGCCGTCCACGTGCTCGCGGCGCCGCTCTCCGAGACCAGGAATCCCGCGTCCTCGTTCGCGATCACGTTGCTCCACGGCAGCGGCGGCCGCACGGGCCCGTGCTCGCCTTCACCGAAGCGGATCACGTACTCGCGTCCATCCGCGGAGAATCCGCCGTAGCCGTTCCAGAAGCGGAGATCTTCGCGTTCCCGGCCCATCCCTTCGCCGGGCGTGGCCTCCATCAGCGGCCGCGAGTACCGGTCCGCGGGGCCCCTCCCCCCGGCCCCCTCCCCGCTCGTTCCTCGCGGAGAGAGGGAATGGTTCGTCGCGTGCGCGAGCCAGGATCCGGGAACGCCGAGCGCCTTCGCATCTCCCGGATCCGCGGGAGGCGCGGCGTCGAAGAAGGACGATGCGGCGGCGAGATCGGCGTAGCGCTCGGCGATCGCCTCCACGTCGTGCTGTGTGCGGCCGGCGCCGAGCATCGCGATCAGCGTGGCGGATTCGCCGGGGGCGAGCGTCACGGTGCGGCGGAGGCTGAAGATGGGATCCAGCACGTTGCCGACGCTCCTGGAGAGGCCCGCGTCCGCATCCATCGCGGCGGGCCAGGCCAGCGTGCGCCCCCGGCCGATGAAGCGCGCGCGGTCCGTCTCGTACTCGGGCGCGGCGGCATCATCGGAAAGCAGGCGGTGAATGGCCTGGAGCGGCTCGTCGTCGGGGCTGCGCAGGCGGCGCCAGGCCACGAGCGACGCGCGGTCCGCCATCCACCCCGTCTGCACGAACAGCTTGCTGAACGCGGGATGCGCCGCGTCGCCGCCGGGCGTGTTCAGCACCAGCTCGGCGCACGTCGTCACCTGGATGCGGCGCGGACGGTCGCCGTGGTTGGTCAGGGTGATGCGGCGCAGTTCCGCGTCGCCTTCGGCCGCGAGGCGCACCTCCAGCCGCGTCTCCACGTCGCCGTCGCGGCGGATGATTTCGGCGCGGCCGCCGGCGAGGCGCGCCTCGTACGCATCGGCCGCGCGGCCGACGGGCTGATGGCCGGCGGACCAGACGTAGCCCGACTCCGCGTCGCGCAGGTAGACGAAGAAGCCGTCGGCGTCGCGGGTGCGGTCTGCCGTCCAGCGGGTGAGCGCGAAGCCGCGATAGCTGCTGCCGCCTCCGCCCGCGGCAGTGAGCAGAAGCGCGTAGTCACCGCGGCGCAGAACGGCGGCGGCGGAAGTGGAATCGGTCGCGCGGACTTCGGACTGCGTCATTCAGACGATCGATCGGATTGCGATTGCATGCCGTTGCGGCGGCGTCACTTACGGTTTGCGGTGCGCCCACAGCCAGCGCGGGAACGCGTCGCTGCCCAGCAGTTCCACGGGGACGCGGTGCTCCCCCGCATCGTATTCCCAGAACGTCACCCGCGCGCCCGGCACGGCCCGCAGCACGGGATAGAACGCGCGGCCGGGGCCGATGGGGTTCGCGTCGTCGCTGTTGCCGTGGATCATCCACACGGGCGTGCGGGCCACCCGCTCCGCCTGCGCCGGGTCGGGCACGCCGGCGATGGGGATGGCGGCCGCGAACAGCTCCGGCCGCAGCGCCAGCGCCGCGAACGTGGTCGAGGCACCCATCGAGAAGCCGATGGCGTACACGCGCGACGAGTCCACGGGCAGCTCGGCGCGCAGCCGGTCGATCAGCTCCAGCGTGGTGAACAGCGGACGCCCGGGAATCACGGCGCGCGTGGCGGATTCCGGGCCGGCCGTGTAGTTGGCGCTGCGCTCGGGCATCTGCGGCGCCAGCACGTAGGCCGGATAGTCGCGGCGGATCTGCGGCCGCGCCCAGGCCCTGGGAAAGCGGTCCAGCTGCTTCTCGTTGTCCGCCCCGATCTCCCCCGAGCCGTGAAAGACGACGACCAGCGGATAGCGCTCGCTGGGCCGCGGATTCGCGGGCGGCAGCAGGCGGTAGTGGATCTCGATGCCGTCGCTGCCGCGAAAGGTGTGTGCCGCCCACGCCTCGCCCGTCATGCGCTCGATTTCGCGCACCACGCTGTCCGCCCGCGCCTGCGTCTCCGGCGCCAGCGGCGCGACCAGACGATAGCCCGGTGCGGGATCGGGATTCCGCGCGTGGTCGGCCACGGGCGCGCAGGCGGACGCGCAGGCGGCGAGAGCGAGGGTCAGCGCGAGGGAACGCCCCCTCCGGGCTCGTAAACTTCGCAAGAACCGTGGGGGAGGTTGAACTTCGAGTTCGCGCCGCGGAGTTCGCGATTCCCCCCGCCCCTTCCCCGGCGCGTCGCGGCCCCTCCCCCCGGCCCGCCCCCCGGCCCCCTCCCCGTTCGTTCCTCGCGGAGAGGGGAAGAACCGCCACACTACCCCTTCCCCGGGGTTGGGGG
>DATABT010000889.1:0-3104 GCA_036259455.1 Longimicrobium sp.
CTCACCGCCGCGCCCGTGGGCTTTCCGCCGCTGGTGGTCGGCCTGGTCCAGGCGGGGGAGGCGGGGAGCGGGCTGGCGGCCGCGGTGACGCGGGCGGCCGAGCTGACGGAGCAGGCGGCCGAGACGCGCCGGGCGGTGCGCGCGGCGCTGGCGTACCCCATGATCCTGGCCGCGGCGGGCGCGGGCTCGCTGGTGCTCCTGGTGGGCTTCGTCCTTCCGCGGTTCGCGGCGGTGCTGGCGGACCTGGGGCAGGGCTTGCCTCCCACGGCGCGGACCGTCCTGGGCGCGGCGGAGCTGGCGCGTGCGGCGTTTCTCCCGGGGCTGTTCACGCTGCTGGCGGCCGCCGCGCTGTGGAAGGCGTGGACGGGGACGGAGGACGGGCGCGCCCGCTGGCATGCGTTCCTGCTCGGAATCCCGCTCGTGGGGGCCGTCCGCCGTGCCGGGGCCGTGGGGCGCTTCTGCGCGGCGCTGGGCGCTCTGCTGGAGAGCGGCGTCCCCATCGCGCCCGCGCTCTCGCACGCCACGCGCGCCACGGGCGACGCGGCGCTGGCGCGCCGCATTCTGGCGGCGCGCGAGCAGGTGGTGGCGGGGCATGCCATCGCCACCTCGCTGCAGGCGCACGACGCGGCCACGCCCACCGCCGTCCGGCTGATCCGCACGGGCGAGGAGACGGGCCGCCTGGCGGCCATGCTGGCCCACGCCGCACGCATCGAGAGCGCCCGCGCGGAGCAGACGGTGCGTTCGCTCGTCCGCGTTCTGGAGCCGGGGATGATCATCGTTTTCGGCGGCGTGGTGGCGCTGGTGGCGGCGGCGCTGCTGCAGGCGGTCTACAGCGTGAGGCCCACGTGAGAGAGCGCTACCGCACCGGCTTTACGCTGGTGGAGATGATGGTGGTGCTGGCGATCCTGGGCGTGATGGCGGGAGTCGCGGGGCTGGCCGCGCGGTCGCTGGAGCGGACCGACGCCGCCTCGGAGCGCGCGGCGGCCATTGCCGGCGCACGGCGAACGGCGCTGCAGACGCGCCGCCCGGTGACGCTCGCGGTGCAGACGGACGGCGGCCCGGCGCGGTTCATCGCCTACCCCGATGGCAGCGTGCGCGCCGACAGCACGCTGGGCCTGGACGTGCTGACGGGGAGGCCCCGTGCGGCGCGGTAGGGAGTGCGTGAGCACGGAAGCGCGTGCGTGCGGGAGTGAACGGCTCCCGCTCGCGGACCCTGCCCGCGCACGGTCGTGCTCACGCACGCACTCATGCACCGATCCACTCCCGCGCTCCCGCTCCCGCGCCCTCGCACGCTCGCGCTCGACGGCGGGCGCGGTGCTGCTGGAGGCCATCGTCGCACTCGTCATCCTTTCCGTGGCGGGGACGGCGGCGGTTACGCTGGTGAGCCAGAGCGCCGACGCCGTGCGGCGCGCGCGCATCGCGGACGCGGAGATGCGCGAGGCGAGCGCCTTCCTTCACGCCGTGGCCCTGTGGCCGCGCGAGGACCTGGACCGGCGCCTGGGCCAGCGCGAGCAGGGGCCGTGGAAGCTGATCATCCAGCGCCCCACCCCCACGCTGTACGAGGTGGTGCTGACGGACAGCGCCGTGGCGCACGAGATCCTGCGCACCACCCTCTTTCGCCCCGAGCCGCCGGAGCCGGAGATCGCGCCCCCGCCGCCGGACGTTGCGCCCGCGCAGGAGCCACCCGCGCCGGGAGGGACGCCGTGAGCGCGCGTGCCGCCCGGCCGCACCGCGCCGCCGGGTTCACGCTGGTGGAGGTGATGGTGGCCGTGGCCGTCATCGGCGTGGTGCTGGTGGGCGCGCGGGCCATGCTGGGGCAGATCGCGGACGACGCGGACCGCATTGGCGCCGCGGCGCGCGAGGCGGACCGCGACGCCAACGCCGAGGCGCTGCTGCGGGCCATCGTGGGACGGGTGGACGTGTCGCCCGGCGCGGGGACCGAGATCCGCTTCGAGGGCGAGCCGCAGGGGGCGCGCTTTCACAGCTGGTGCGAGGTGCCGGACGGATGGCTGGAGGCGTGCCGGGTGTCGCTCGGCTTCATCGAGCTGGAGGGCGCGTCCGCGCTGGTGCTGCGCCTTTCCACCGGCGAGCTGGTCCCTCTCCGCCGCGGCCTGCGGGCGGGCGAGATCCTGTACCTGCGCGACGCCGCGGCCGGCGGCCGGTGGGTGCGCTCCTGGGGCGCCACCATCACCGCGCCGCTGGCGCTGGGCATCGTCGTGGACGGCGACACCACCATGGTACGCATCGGAGAGCGCGGGTGACCCCCTGGAGCCCGCGGCGCGGAGGAGATCGCCCGCCCTCGTCCTGCCGCACCCCCGCGCCCTCGCGCTCCCGCGCGGGCTTCGCCCTGCTCTCCGTTCTCTGGGTGCTCGTGGGCGTGGCCGCGCTGGCCCTGGCCGCCAACCTGGCCGCGCGCGAGGCGGTGGCGTCCGCGCGCAACCGGGCGGAGCTGGGCGCGGCGGCGTGGCGGGCCGAGGCGTGCCTGGAGCGTGCCCGCGCCGCCATGGACGAGGCGCTGTACGAGGGGCGCCACGAGGCCCCCGGCGCCACCGTGTGGGGGCGGATGGACGAGGTGGTCGCCGGTTCGCCCTACCTGGCGGGGATGGACTGCGCGGTGGAGGTGCGCGCCGCCGGCGCCGCGCTGGACGTGAACGCGGCGGATGAGGGGACGCTGCGGCGCCTGTTCGCGGTCCTGGGCGCATCGCCGGCCGGAGCGGACTCGCTGGCCGACGCCCTGGCCGACTGGCGGGACGAGGACGACGCCCCGCGCCCGTCCGGGGCCGAGGCGGAATGGTACCGCGCCGCGCGGCGCCCGCTCCCCCGCAACGGGCCGTTCGCCGACGCCCGCGAGGTGCTGCGGGTACGGGGGTTCGACGCGCTGCCGGGGATCGACACGATCCTCTCCGCCGAGCCCGGGCGGGTGCCGCTCTCCCACGCGGCCCCGGCCGTGGTGGCGGCGCTCCCCGGGATGGGCACCGAGGCGGCTGCGCGGCTGGCGGAGCTCCGGCTGCGCGGGGACCGCGTATCGGACCTGGCGGTGTTCGCCGCCTCGCTTTCCCCGGGCGCGCGCGACGAAGCCGGGCGCCGCTTCCACGAGCTGGTGG
>DATABT010000890.1:0-8265 GCA_036259455.1 Longimicrobium sp.
AGTTGCGAGGGGGACGCGCGCGGCCGTGGTAGACGGCGCATTCCTCGTCGTCCGCGATGGCGACGGCGGAGTAGCCGTCACCGCCCTGCGCCGTGATGCGCACGCCGACGCCCGGTGGCCTGCCGATCCCCAGCGCCGCCAGTGAAGCCGTGTATCGCCCATGGGATGCACGATACGCCGCCTCCGCGCGCTGCACGTCGCGCAGGACGGCGCGTGGATGGGGAGGCAGGACGGAGTGACGATCCGCGGCGGCGCGGTGGAATGCCTCGGAGGCGGCGGGGACGGCGGCCGCGGCGCCGAGCAGGAAGAGGATGGCGATCAGGGCACGCATTTCGGCTCGCTCTCTGGAGGGTGAGACGCGGTGCTGCGAGGCCGAATGCGTACGTGGATTACGATGTGCCACGCAAGCCACAAATGCATGCGCGCACTTGGAGTTGGCGTTGGCAATCGGTGACCCGGACGAGCCCCGGAAGGCGCGCACCGGATGCGTCAGGTATGGCACGGCGAGAGGGGCGGCCGGACGTCAGGAGATGACGCGGTGGACGGGGAGGTGATGCTGCCGGATGAGCCGCGAGGCGCGCGGCCTGGATGTTCGGGAGTCCGCGGCCTACTAGCAGTTGAAGCCCCGCACGGCCGCGTGAGCGGCCGGGGCGGGGCTCATGGCAGTTCGAGCCGCGGGTTTACTCGCCCTTCCGGCGGTGTCCACGATCATCCTGTCACCGATCCGGATGGGTAAGCGGCGTGATGCGCGATCCTCACCCGCATCCGCCGCACCCCCCACCGCATCCGCCACCCCCGTCGCCGCCGCCATCCCCGCAGCTTCCGCCGGAGTCGTTGCTCGAGTAGCCGCCTCCGCCGCAGCTGCCCGCGCCGCCGTCGCGCCGGCGTCCGCCGCTGTCGGGACCGGCGGCCATCGAGAAGAGCACCGCCACCCCGATGAGCACGGCGACGAAGATCCACTCCCCGCCTCCCGCCGCGCCGCCGGTGCAGGCGGCGACCACCGCCAGCGCGCCGAGCGCCGCCGCGGCCGAAGCCATCCGCCGCGGCAGCCGCGGCTTGCGAATGATCCAGTGCGTGGCGTCCGACACCTGGACGATGCGCGACTCGCGGGCGAACCGCTCTTCCGGCGTGGGCCAGATGTCGCGCGGCGGCTCGGCGGCGAAGGCGGCGCGGTAGCTGTCCAGCGTACGCGCGTACCAGTCCGCGAACTTGTCGCCCTCCGCCCGGCCGCCTTTCGTCGGCTCGTGGTGCAGCGGGCGGCCGAGGACGCGTCCGCACAGCTCGTCCCAGTACGACCGCGTGAAGGTGAGGTGCTGGTGCCACGCCTGGTCCACCTCCACCGACGGCGTGACCGGGTGGCCCGCCGTCATCGCCAGGTACACGAACCGGCGGTACTCCTCCACCACGCGCTCCGCGAAGGCGCGCGTCCACCCGTTCTCCCGCGCCAGCCGGGCGCTGAAGGGGAAAACAATTCCCGGCTCGTCCGGCGAAAACGCCTGGATGCGAGCCCGGAGTCCTTCGTCGTGCTTGTAGCCGCCGTTCGGCGTACTCACGCGTTTGCTCTCCTCTCTGGAGCCCCTGTGTTTCGCGCCCGGAACTACGAAACGAGCTCCGGGCGCGATTCAGGACGCATGTAACGCGTGTGTCACGAGGCGCCGAGGCGGCTGTTCAGCAGGTCCGCGAGCCGGTAGCCGGCCAGCGCGATGCGCGGCTCGGCGGCGGCCCAGGCGCGGCGGCGGTAGCTGGACGTCGCCGCCTGGTTGCGGGGCGTGGTGTACGCCACCGACTGCGCCACCCGCAGCCCCTCGCGCGACCACTGCTCGAACTGCCCGGGCAGCAGCCGGCCGCGCATTCGCGACATCGGGAACCGGCGCTCGATGCGCGCCGCGATGCCGCCCACGTACTCCGCCTCCGTCTGCATCCGCGCGCTCCAGGGAACCGACTGGCCGACGAGCGCGTCCCAGTACGCGTGCAGGTTGTTGAACGGATACAGCCCCGCCAGGCGGTAGCTGTTGCCGCCGCGGTCGCCCTCGGGGTCCTCGGCCGTCATGCGCGCGCTGTTGTGCAGCGGCTGGTGCGAGTCGCCGCCCAGGTGCAGCAGCCACGCCAGGTCGATGGCCTCAGCGCTGTCCGGCACCGACGCGCTCCCCAGCGTCCGGGAGATGCGCTGCATCTGGTCGATCAGCAACCCGGCGCGCGGCACGTCCGGCCGGTCGCGCGGCTGGCCGTCGGGACCCGGCTCCCAGAAGAAGTTGACGTAGTGCCAGTCGGAGTGCGCGTAGCGAGATCCGGGGTGGTCGCGGTCGCGGATCATGTCCGGCCACACCGCCGCCCAGATGAACCACTCGCGCTGCCGCTCCTCCATCGTCCCCGTGGACGGCATCAGCTCGGCGATGCCGGAGCCGGGAGGCGCGGCCTGCAGCAGGCGGACGGCGTGGGCGCGCGCCACGGGCGTCATGTGGTTCCACGCGATGCGCGCCACCACGCGGTGGCCCAGCTCGTCCCAGGCATGCGCGGGCGTGCTGCACAGGAGCCCGCCGGCCGCCAGCGCAAGGGACAGAACGCGGAGCTTCATCGGCTGTCTTCTACGTTCGAAAGGTGGATCGATCGCGGTCGATGGACATAATCCGCGTCCCGCCCCTCCACGTCAAACCACCGTCCGGTCGCCGCGCCGCGGGACGGCACCCATCCACCTCCAGAAATCAAATGTTTTCGATGCAAGCGATTATGGGAACGCGACTTGCTCAACCACTCCCATTTCGATGGAGCGAATGGGAGGATTTCGGGATGCGGCAGCGCGAACGGACGGCACGGCGGGGACCCATCAGGCGGGCGGCGCGGTTGGTCGCCGGCCTGCTGGCGCTCTACGTGGCCGGCTGCAGCGACGCCGCGGGTCCCAACGGCGCCACGGCACGGACGCAGACGCAGCGGCAGGAGACGCCCGTCGTCTTCGACCAGGCCCGGCTGGTGGCCGCTGACGAGAAGGTGCGCGAGCAGATCGAGCGCGGGTCGTTTCCCGGCGCGGTGCTGGTCGTGGGCGTGGGATCGCAGGAGGTGCATCGGTCCGCCGTCGGCCGCGTGGGATGGACGGACGGAGCCGACCCGGTGGACGCCGCGCGCACGATGTTCGACCTGGCCTCGCTCACCAAGGCCGTGGCCACGACGACCGCCATCATGCTGCTGGTGGACGACGGGCGGATGCGCCTGGACGACCCGGTCGTGCGCTACGTGCCGGAGTTCAGCGACCGCCGCGTGACCCTCCGCCAGCTGCTCACGCACACGGCCGGCGCCCGGGCGGGCGCCGTCAACATGAACCAGGACGCCTCGCCGCAGGCCGTGCGCCGCTACCTGATCACCCGCCCGCTCGCGCTGGAGCCGGGCCGGGACGTGCTGTACTCGGACATCGGTTTCGTGGTCCTGTACGCCGCCGCGGAGCGCGCCGCCCGTGAGCCGCTGCCCCAGTTCCTGCGCCGCCGCGTGTGGGAGCCGCTGGGGATGACGTCCACGCGCTTCGCCGCGCCGCGCGGCTGCGCCCGATGCGCCCCCACGCTGCGGCTGTCCGACGGCGAGCCGTACCGGGGCGGCTCGTACGACGAGGTGGGGCGCGCGCTGAAGGGCATGGGCGGCAACGCGGGGCTCTTCTCCACCGCCGCGGACCTGGCGCGCTTCGCCGCGATGATCGCCAACGGCGGCGAGCTGGACGGCGCGCGCATCGTCCGCGGCGAGACGGTCGACGCGTTCCTGCGCCCGCAGCCCGGCGCCGGCAGCTTCGCGCTGGGGTGGGTGACCTACTGCCGCGAGGGAAAGGTGCCGGACCACGTGGCGTGCAAGGACGTCTTCGCCATCGGCCACACCGGCTCCACGGGCACGGCCCTGTGGATCGACCCCGCCACCCGGACGTGGATGGTGCTGCTCACCAACCGCGTTTACGAGCCCAGACGTGACGTAGACATGCAGATGGTCCGCCGCGCCGTGTGGAGGAAGGTCATCGGCGCGTGACGGCCGGGTCCTGGCGCCGCTCCGCCGCGCAGGAATCCTGATACCCCAGATCACAGCCGCGCCGGTAGAACCGCCGTGCGGCATCAGGGTTCAACGGTGCCGAGAGGACCGCCGCCACGTGGCACCCCTCGGCGAACCACTGATTATGAAAACACGCAGTTCCCGCGAGAATGGCGGCTTCGGCCGGCGGCACGGTGGGCCGACCGTCGCTCGTGGAATCCTTCGCCAGCATGATGCAGGCGTCGGGCGCGGGAAGGCGGCACCCTCTCCGGTAGAGATCAATCACCACGCTGTCAGGCGCGCCCTGCTTGCGCTTCAGCTTGGCCAGGTACGCGCACGCGACACCCGCCCCACGCTCCGGCCTCTGCGCGCCACCGTTGCAGGCGCGCTCGTAGATCCGCCGCGCGGCGATCGTATCGGCTTGCGTGTAGAGGTCCCCGCCCTGCCGCATGGCCGCGAGGTTGGTGCACGCGATGTAGAAGCTCGAGTCGCACGCCTCCGTGAACGTGCGGATCAGCGCATCGGCGTGCGCACGGTATCGAACTGGACCGTATGCGATCGTATCCGCCCCACTCAGCGAAAACTGCAAGCTGGTCGCCCGGTCGATGCATCCGGTAGGACTTCCAAGGCGGCACGATTGCTCCGCCATTCTTCTCGCCCTCACGAGATCGGCGGGATCTGACCCGGCCTCCTCCTTCACGCGGCGCGCAGCGCGGAAGCAGGCGGTCGCGTGGTCCAGTTCACAGCCACGCTCAAAGGCCTCGGTCGCCCGTTTCTCGTCGAAAGGGCGTCCGAGTCGGTACGCGTACGCCTCTCCCAGCGCGTTGCATGCGCTCCCACTCCCAGGCCGCGCATCACACCCACGCTCGAAAAGGTCGGCTGAGAGACGGCGTGCGACGGTGTCTTCCGGATTGAGAATGCGGAGTTCGATACCCGCGCCGAAGCACGCCGGGGCATGTCCCCGCTCGCAGGCGGCGCGCATGAGAGGCAGTGCGCGGCGATGCAGTTCTCTCCGCGCCTCACGCGGAAGCCCGCGCGTGGAATCCGCCGCCAGCACCAGCGCCCGGGCATAGCAGGCCTCGGCGCTCTCACCCGGTGCGCAGGGTGCCCCGCTCCCGAGGACGCCGATGGCGGAATCAGCCGCGGTCTGCCGCAACGCCTGCTCATGCTCCAGGCGCAGCACCTCGAGGTTGAGCTCTGCCTGCAACACGGCTTCCCGCCGGCTAGCCTGTGCGAGTCGCTCGCTGCGATCGGCCCTGTACCACAGACCGGCTACAACAATGGCGGTGAGTACAAAAAATCCGAGTCCAAGCATCAGCCGCTGAGCCTTGCGCTGCTCGGCCCGTGCTTTCTCCGTCAGGACCTGCTGCTCCTTCAACGCCTGTTCGCGGAGCGCCTCCTGCTCCTTCAGCGCCTGCTCACGGAGCGCCTCCTGCTCCGCCAGCGCAGCCGCGCGGAGCGCTTCCTCCTTTTCACGCGCTTCACGTTGCTCGCGGCTCTTCTTGACGACGGGGGCGAGCACGTCGTGCGTCAGCTCGATCCACGTCTGCCCGGCCCGCTCTTCGCGGCGGATCAGGCGGCGCTCCACCAGCGTGTCCAGGGCCTCCGGCGTTACGCCCTCCATGGCGAGCGCATCCGCGAGGGCCTTCGTATTCCGCAGTCCCGCGACGGTCGCCAGCCCCTCTACAAGGGTCTGGACTTCCGCCCCGAGTCCCTGAAGGCTCTCCTCGTAGAACCTGGTGAGGATCGAACCACTGTCCCGGGTCACGAGGCCCGGGGTGATGGAGGCCAGCCCCCGCGCCTTGCGCCGCTCGTTCAGCTCCCGCAGGAACAAGCTCAGCAGCGGCGGCTCCACCACCATCTGGTCGAGCGGAAGACCCTCCTGCCGCTCTCCCGCAACCAGCCGCACGATCTTCTTCCCTACCTCCGGCGGCACCAGGTCCTCGCCGCCCGCGGCGGTGACCTGGAGGGCCGCAGTCCCGGAAAGCGGGGTCAGCCGCATCCGGTTTCCCACCAGGGAAGGCATGCGCGGGCGCAGCATCTCCAGGTCGGCCAGAAAGTCCTCGCGCAACGCGATCAGCACGCGGTACGGGTGCTTCGCGAACGCAAACCCGGCCGCTCCCGACGGATCGGCGTCCAGCCGCTCCCGCACGGCCGCCGGCACGCGGCCCTCCACCAGGTCGGCCAGCTCCTCCAGGAACGCCGCCGTGGCGCGTGCCAGTTCCGGCGTTCTGCGTCCCGCGGCGAACGCTGCCTCGAAATGGTCCAGCACCAGCACGGGGGTGACGGGACGGTGATCGGAAGTCCAGAAGCGTGCGCCGCCCCGGTGGAAGTTTTCCCACAGCGTTCTGCCGGAATCGAACGGAGGCGCCTCCAGCTCCGCGGCGTCCGCGGCCGCCGTGACCGCGGCCAGCACCTGCTCGCGCAGCGGGGGCGCGGCCGGTTCGTGCACCAGCGGCAGGTACACCGGCAGCATCCGATCTTCGCGGAGCAGAGGAAAGAGGCCGGCCTGCAGCAGCGAGCTTTTCCCCAGCCCGGACACTCCGTAGAGCACTGTCAGCCGCTCGCGGAGGACGAGCCGGAAGAGATCGCCCCGGGCGGCCTGGCGTCCGCGAAAAAACGGTGCGTCGGCCTCGTGGAACGACTCCAGCCCGGGCCATGGATCGCCCTCTTCCCGCCGCATGGCCACGGCATCGGTTGCGGCGCTCATGCCTTGTCGTCCATGGCGTCCTGGTAATCCCGGAAGAGTTCCTTCAGCCGCGACACCACGTCCGCGAATCGGTCCTCCCCCTCTTCGGGAACACTGATCCAGTGGATGCGCCGGATGAACGCGTGGATGTCTTCGTCGCTGGGGGGAACGTCACCGATGCGCACGGGCACGACGAACGGCAGCGCCCTGGAAGCAAGCTGCGCCTCCTTCTCGGCGATCGTCCATTCCGCCCTGTAGTACCGCCGCCGGCTGCTGAGCACCGTGGGTGTGAGCAGGGGCACGAAGATGGAAGACTTCGGGATCTGCTGCTCGATGACGGGGTCGAACTCGTCGCCGCCCTTGAGGCGCTTCCGGTCCAGCCACACCGGAAGCCTGGCCTGCTCCAGCGCCTGGGCCAGGGCCAGCGCCTCCGCCGCATTCTCGTTGGCGTAGCTGATGAAGATGGCGTGCTCCACGACGGATGACTCCCCCTTCTTCCGTTCCTCCAGCCGCGGCCGGCTCTTTCTGTGCTCCGCCCACTGATTCGAGAGATCGTCGATGAACTGGAGGGTGGTGCCGGGATAGATGACGGTCTCGGCGCTGTAGTGCCGCAGAAATCCGCTCAGCCCCACGGCGGCCTCAGGCGAGTTTTCCGCGACCACTTCGGGGCGCGAGGTCGCCTTCAGAAGCCGCTCGTCCTTGGCCACGCGCAGAAAGAAGCGGACGAGCCAGTCGGAGTACCGGCTGCCGAGGATGAGCAGCGAGCAGGGCTTCACCTCCTGCAGCAGCTGCTTTGGGCGGCGCTCGCTGGACTGCAGCGAGTGCATGAACTCCAGCGTGTCCTCTTCCGTCACCGCGAACGCCGGGGTCGCGGAAACACGGCCGAAGAGGTGGTACACGACCGGTCCCGAAAAGCTGGACAGCGGCGCCGGCAGGTCCTGAGGATCCTCCGGTGAGTAGACAAAGCGGTCCGGCTCTTCCACGACGTCCGTGTACTCCGCGCACACCGCCTGGTACAGCAGGTCGTCGAACGTAGTGGTGACGAAAAGCTTGAATGCGTCGATGCGCGCCAGCTTTCGCAGGGGCTCCGAATCCAGCACGCCAAGCCTGTCGAGCTCCTGCTTCACGGCCCGGTAGATCCGGGGGAAATTCTGGCTTCCCTCCTGCTCCAGGAACCGGCAGGCCACGTCGTTCAGGTCGGTGGCCGGCTTTTTTCCGCGGGTGAGCCCCAGATGGCGCTCCACCTCTGGCGCCAGCAACTGCGTCAGGGGGCGGCGTACGCGCCCTTTCCTGACGACGACCGCGTCGGGTCCCACGACGGGAACGACACGACCTTCCTCCATCAGGTCCAGGAGACTGGACCAGAAGTACGGATCCAGCTTGGCAGCGGGCACGATGAAGGCGTCGGGCAGGAGGGGGCGAGTGCAGATCCTTCGACTGCACCCGCCGGCAAGGGAGGCGTACCGGCAGATGTAAAGTGAAGAGAAAGGCGCGTCAAGTCGAGCGTCCCGGAACAGGGATGCGCGGCACCATGCAGGACGCGAAAACGGCGGAGCCCCGGCGCAAACCCCGGCTCC
>DATABT010000891.1:0-1532 GCA_036259455.1 Longimicrobium sp.
GGCGCACGCGGTCCCCGAGGAACGGGCGCAGCAGCTGCGCGCGGCGGTGGCGGAGTGCCGGGCCGCCGGCGAGCGCAAGCACGAGGCGGCGGCCCGCCCCGCCACCACCCCCCCCACGGCCCTGGTGCGCGAGTGGATGCAGGCGGACCCGACCGCCGTGGAGCCGCGCGTGCGCATGGCCAACATCCGCGCCCAGTGCGAGATCCCCTTCGCGGACATGATGGGCGCCGGCGCGCTCATCGGGCAGGCGAACGCGCTGCTGGAAGAGGCGCTGCAGATCGACTCCACGCACTGGGAGGCGCGCTTCACCCTGGCGATGCACCACTTTCAGACGCCGGAGTTTTTGGGGCGGGCGCCGGACGCCATCCGCCACCTGGAGATCCTTCTGCGCCAGCAGGACGATGCCGCCCAGCCGAACTTCGCGGAGACGTACCTGTACCTGGGCGACCTCTACCGCCGCGCCGGCCGCGCGGACCACGCGACGGCGACGTGGCGGCGAGGCGCGGCGCTCTTTCCGTCGGACGCGCGGTTCGCGCAGAAGCTGGGCACCGGCGGGACGGCTTCGGCCGCTCCGCCCGCGGCGCGCGACAGCAACCGCGTGGTCGCGCTGGAGGCGATCACGGTGGAGGGCGGCACGCGCATGGACGACACGCGCAGCGCCGTGGCCCTCAAGCGCGTGGACGTGCTGACCACGCCCGGCGGCACCGCGGACGTGATGCAGGCGTTTCAGACGTCGCCCGGCGCCACCCGCGCGGCGGAGGGGAGCGACCTGTACGTGCGTGGCGGCGACCCGGCCGAGGCGCCGGTGTTCGTGGACGGCGCGCGCCTCTTCTATCCCGGGCGCTACGAGACGCTGAACGGGGCCACGTTCGGCATTCTGGACAGCCAGGTGCTGGACGCGGCCTACTTCAGCAGCGGCGGATTCTCCGCGCGGTACGGCGACGCGCTCAGCGGCGTGCTGGACGTGCGCACCATCGGCCGGCCGGACACGCGCACGCTGGCGCTCAACGCCAACACCGTCCAGTTGGGCACCAGCCTGCGCCTGCCGATGACGGACAGGCTGGGCGCGTGGGGCACGGTCCGCGGCACGGACGCGGGGCTCATGCTGGCGATGCACGGCCGCGCGGACGAGTTCGCCCGCGCGCCCGCCGCGCTGGAGGGGATGGCGGGCGTGGTCTGGGAGCCGCGGGCCGGGAGCGAGGTCAAGCTGACCGCGATGGCGGACGAGGACGCGCTGGCCCGCGAGGTGGACGCGTACGGCTACACGGGCCCGTTCCGCAGCCGCGGATCCAACCGTCTCGCCGCGCTCAGCGGGAGGACGCTGCTGGGCGGCGGCCGCGTGGCCCTGCTCTACCGGCTGCAGGTCATCCCCCTGCACCTGCCGCCGCTGCGAGAGCGGCGCGAGGACGTGGTACCCATCGCGCTCCACTTTCTGGCGCACTTCGCGGAGCGGTACGGGCGCGAGGTGCGGGGCTTCAGCGAGGGCGCGCGGCGGCTGCTGCTGTCGTACGACTGGCCGGGGAACGTGCGCG
>DATABT010000892.1:0-6212 GCA_036259455.1 Longimicrobium sp.
AGCGCGCGCACGTCGCCCGGGCGCTCGCGCAGTGGCGGCAGGTGCAGGCGAACCACTGCCAGGCGGTAGAACAGGTCTTCCCGGAACTCGCCGGAGGCGATGAGCGCAGGCAGGTCGCGGTGGGTGGCCGCCACCAGGCGAACGTCCAGCCGGATGCGCTCCTCTCCGCCCAGCCGCTCGATCTCCCGCTCCTGCAGCGCGCGGAGGATCCTGGCCTGCAGCACCAGGCTCATGTCCCCGATCTCGTCCAGGAACAGCGTGCCGCCGTTGGCGCGTTCGAAGCGCCCCACCTTGCGCGTCACGGCGCCGGTGAACGCGCCGCGCTCGTGGCCAAAGAGCTCGCTTTCCAGCAGGTCTTCGGGGATGGCGGCGCAGTTGACGGCCACGAACGGGCCCGCGGCGCGCGCACTGGCGCCGTGAAGGGCCCGCGCGACCAGCTCCTTTCCCGTCCCCGACTCGCCGGTGACGAGCACGGTGGCGTCGCTCCCCGCGACGCGTCCGACGGTCTGAAAGACGGCGAGGAGCGCGGGGCTGCTCCCCACCAGCTCGCCGTCGCCACCGTCCGGGGGCGGCAGCGGCACGCGCGCGCCGGCGGCAGGCGTAGAGCGGAGCAGCGCGGCCACGCGTTCGGTGTCGATGGGGAGCGACAGCAGCTCCGCCGCGCCGAGACGCGGCGCCTCCAGCGCCAGCCGTAGCGACGGCGCCCGCGCCACCAGCACCAGCGCGCCCGCGTTGGGCTGCGCGGCGATGCGGCGCACCAGCTCCGGATCGTCCTCCACCGCGCCGGCATCCAGAAAGGTCGCGCGCCACGCGGCGGACGAGAGCGCGCCCAGGCCGGACGCCAGCGACCGCTCCGCGCGCAGCTCGGCACCCGCGGCGCGGACGGCGGCGCGCACCGCCTCCTCCATCTCCCCCTCGGCCCCGATAAGCAGGACCGTCGCCTCGTTCGGCAATGCGCCTCCTCGCCGCGCGCAAAATCCGGCACCGTCAATCCACTGTGTGCCGCAAAAACCGGCAAGCATCGTTCCGCGTGGATGCCATCCATCCAGAAAGTTCAGCAACCGTGCGGATTCGGGATCTGGTCCATCGCGTGCCTTGCCTGGTGCCGAACGCGCCGGGCACTGCATCGGCGAACACAGAAGACCAACGAGAGAACCGTGTGGAGGAGACGATGAAGAAGATGACGAGCACGCTGGCCGCGGCCCTGGCGCTTACGCTGGCCGCCTGCGACGGCGACGTGACGGGGAGCGGCGGCGGCGATGCGCGGCTGCAGGTGGCGGCGCGCGGCGACGACGCGCCGGCCTCACAGTCGGTGTCTCCGGCGGGGAGCGCGCCCACCTACACGCACTCCACGGCGCAGGGCACCATCGACTTCCGCGCCCGCGTGTACGTGCAGAGCAGCACCAGTGGCTGGGTGGAGCTGACCAGCCAGGCCGCCAGCGCGGCGTCGGTGTCGGCGTCGGGGCACGGCGAGGCGGTGGCGTTCGCCAGCTCGCGCGTGAAGGCGGGGAGCTACAACCGCGTGCGCGTGGTGTTCGAAACCGTGGACGCCAACATCTCCGGCGGCCTGCGGATTTCCACGGGTGGGCTGCTGACGGGCACGGTGTCGGTGAACCTGGAGAGCGACGGCCAGGTGGTGGTGGAGCGCGAGGTGAACGTTTCCGCCAGCAGCGGCGCGACCACGCGGCTGGTGCTGAACCTGAACGCGGACGCCTGGCTGAGCCGCGCCAACGCCACGACGCGCACCGTTGCCGAGGCCGAGTTCCGCAACGCGGTGCAGATCACGGCGATGTAACCCGGGCGGGAGCGGGGGATCGCGTATGGAGCGGGAGCCCGCGCGGGCTCCCGCTCCGTTTCATGCGGCTCGCCACGGAGCGAGGAACTCGCCGCAACGACAGCGGAAAACCCCGGTTCTTCGTCGATTTTGTTGCAGGTAAACAGACCCGACGCCGAACTGTCATTTCGAAGGAGGCGCCTGCACCGAACTCAGCCCTTGCAGGATTCCCATGGCGCCGACTGAGAAATCTACTCACCCGTGCTGGTGATCCGGCCCACGGCTCGGTCCTCGACCCGCTTCTGTGCGGCGCATCGGAGGCGGGTCCCGGGACGTGCGGCCAGCCATGAGCATGGGTGAGTAGATTTCTCAGTCGGCGCAACAAGATCCTGCATGAGCCAAGTCCTCGTGGGCGCCTCCTTCGAAATGACAGCTCACGGCGCAGACTTCGTGCGTGCAACGAAATCCGCGATGAACCAGAAAAGAGGTTCCGGGTCGATTTCGTTGCAGGCGAGATGCGCTGTCATTCCGAGGGAGGCGCCGCGCGGTGCCGGGGCGTGCCGGATTCGTGCGCGCCGACCGGGGAATCTACTCGCCCCGGCCTGGTGGGCCGCGAAGGTGCAGGAACCCGCCCGCACCGTTCCGCCGCGCGCACGGCGCCCTCGGTCCACACCGCCCGGGCGGGCGAGTCCTCGTAGACGGGCGGAGCACGGGCGTGAGCGGGCAGATTCCTCGGTCGGCGCCGGAGATCCTGCATCGGCGGAGATCCCGCGGGCGCCTCCCTCGGAATGACGGTTCGCCGCGGCCCGGGCGAGGTGCCGGCTGCGCGCTGCACCTGATGATCAATCCGCGATGAACCAGAAAGAGACCGGGCCTCGCGCAGCTTCAGCCTCGCGAGGCCCGGTTCGTTCCCCGCTCAGCGGGTCCAGCGCGTCTCCGGCGGGATCTCGGACGGAAACTGGGCCAGGTAGCCGCGCAGGTCGCCCAGGTCGTACGCGCGGTTGCCGTTCCCCGCGCCGCCATCCAGGCGCGTGATCTCCGGCGGGGTGAGCGGCAGCCCGCCGGGAAAGAACGGCGCCACCGCCCGCGCGAAGCTGACGGGGGGTGGGGGCGGCGTGGTCTGGTTCACCGGCGCCACGGCGGCGGAGCCGGGCGCGGCGGGCTGCACCTGGTTGAAGCGCACCGCGTACCCGCTCACGAAGTCGCGGGGCCGGTTGGTGGGGCCGGCCGCCGCGATCACCGTCACCCGGGGCGGGATGGCGCCTTCCGCCATCCGCACCCGGAAGCTGATGGGACCGCCGTTCAGGTTGTGCGGCGGGTTGATGAGCAGCACGCGCACGGTGCGCTCGGAAGTGCCGCGCGCCACCATGATGCGTCCGGGCGACCAGATCTCGCGGATGTCGGCGCTGGTGAGCTCGATGAGGGCCGCGCCCTCGATGTTGAACGGCGAGTCCAGCTGCCCCAGGTACTCGCCGCCCAGCCGCGGCTCGGTGACCTCCACGCAGCCGGCGGCGGCCAGCAGCAGCGTGGAAAGGAGCGCGCGGACGGCGGTCCGGCGAATGCGCATCGTCATCAGAACCGTACCGTGGTGCCCAGGCGAATGCTTCGCGGCCGCACGCGCTCGCGCACGGCGCCGTACAGGGACTCCGGCTCCACCTCGCCCCCCACGGGCGCGCCGGTGGGCCCGTCGTTCACCGACGTGTTGTAGCGCGTGGGCGTGGCCGTGCCGAAGATGTTGAACGCGTCCACCGTCATGGTCCACTCCGCGCCGGCCACGCGCACCGGCCGCTCCAGGTGCAGGTCCACCAGCGAGCGGTGCGGATACTCGTGGAAGCCGCGGGGCCGAAGCAGCATCGGCTGCCCCACCACCGGGCCCACCAGCCGCGGGCCCACGGGCACGGCGGCGGAGTCGGCGTGCCGGAAGAAGGTGGAGAGGGTGTACACCGGTGCGTAGCGGTCGCCGCGCGCCTGGCTCCAGAGAATGCCGCCCCGGAAGCCGCGGCCCAGCGCGCCGTACATCCACACCTTGATCTCCAGCTCGCTGCTGTTCCCCAGCCGGCCGTGGTAGTTCACCGACTGGTTGGGGTTCACGAACGGGCCCGCGAACTGGCTGCTCTCGTCGTAGCCGGAAACGTTGTCCAGGTTGCCCCGCAGGCGGCTGTAGACGAAGGAGAGGAGGCCGCCGTAGCGGGGGTGGCCCATGCGCACCACGAACTGCGCCTGCTGGAACGTGCGCCGCGCCTCGGGGACGTTGGTCAGCACGTAGTCCGGGTCCCAGGTGAGCGACAGCGTGTCCGCCAGCGTGAGCCCCGGCGGAAGGGGATCGATGCCGATTCCGCCCCGCTCCGCGTACGCCTTGAGGTGGTCCACCAGGATGAAGTTGGGGATGTACAGGCGGTCCAGGATCACCGGCTCGCCCGCGTACGTGACCGGGTTGCCGCCGGCGTCCAGCGCCTGGAGTCCCTCGAACATGGTGTAGTTGGTCGCCGCGTTGCGGTCCACCAGCGCCACCATGTTGTGGTTGCGGCGGTCCACGTACACCACCTCGGCCTTCCACCACCGCCCCAGCTGCTTCTCCAGCCCCACCACGAACTGGTCGATGTACGGCTGCCGGTAGTTCACGGTGGGACCCGTCTGGTTCATCCGGATCTCCTCCTGCAGCACCAGCCGCCCCTCCGCCGCCAGCCGGTCGCGCTCCTCCTCGCTGAACACGCGGCCCGGCGTCTCCGGCGTGCCGAAGTAGTACCACAGCTGCTCGTTGGTGAAGACGTTGCCGCCCTCCGCCCGGTCGTACAGCTGCGCGAACATGCTCTGGTGGTACCGCCCCGCGTGCGCCTTGAGCACCAGGTCGTTGCGCCCGGTGATGTCGAACGTGATCCCCAGCCGCGCGTCGAACGCGCGGTCGTCCGCGGCGCGGAACCGCGGGCCCACGCCTCCGCTGGGTGTCAGGTACCCGCTCCACCACCCGAAGCGCACGCCGGGGCTGATGCTGAGCCGCGAGCCGAAGTCGATCTGGTCCTGGATGAACGCCGCCCCGTTGCGCACGTCCGCGTTCAGCCGCACCTCGCCGCCAAAGGAGACGGGGACGAAGGCCAGCGGGCCGCGCCACGTGCTGGTGTTGGACGGATCGAAGCTCGAGTAGAAGTTGCCGAAGCCCGGGCGCCAGGTCA
Source organism: Longimicrobium sp. (assembly GCA_036259455.1). Lineage (GTDB taxonomy): Bacteria > Gemmatimonadota > Gemmatimonadetes > Longimicrobiales > Longimicrobiaceae > Longimicrobium. The sequence continues at coordinate 4,945 of DATABT010000892.1, forward strand.
TGCCGCCGTTCCGCAGCCGCTCGAACGTCCACCCGCCGGCGGAAAGCTCGCCGCCCGCCTTGATCCGGTGCGTCAGCGGGCCCGTCCGCATCTCCCACTGCACCGAGGTGGTGCCGGTGAAAGCCTCGGGCGCCAGCCGGTAGCGGAAGGCGGAGGTGTTGTACGCCGGCCGGTCCCCCTGCCCGAAGAGCACCACCCCGGGCATCTCCGTCCCCCCGTACGGCTCGCGCCGCTCGTCGCGCCCGAAGCCGCCGATCGACGCCTCGGCGATGGCGCCGGCGCCCAGCACGTGCCGGTAGGTGCCGTTGTAGAACCAGGTGGGCGCGCTGCCGCGGACGAAGGCGCCCTCGTCCTCGTAGCCCGTGGCGCCCAGCCGGTCGACGTCCACGCCGATGTAGCCGCCGGAAAGGATCAGCTGGTCGGCCGCCGTCGGCTGCCAGGAAAGCTTGGCGAAGCCCTTCTGCTCGCGCCGGTCGATGGTCCCCGGGGCAAAGAAGCCCTCGCGGGTGCGCAGGTGGTTCACCGCGCGGTCCGACCGCTCCACCCACTGGCCGGCCACGTAGTAGTGCAGCCGGTCGCGCAGGATGGGCCCGCGCGCCTCCGCCTCCACGTCGTAGCGCGAGTCCATCTCCTGCGCCACGTCGTACTGCTGCAGGTTGCTGGCGGAAAGGGCCGCGCTCTCCGCGTTGAAGCGGACGGCGCCCTCGAAGTCGTTGGTGCCGCTCTTGGTGACGAGGTTGACCAGCCCGCCCTGGAAGTTGCCGAACTCGGCCGCGGCGCCCAGCCCGCGCACCTCGACGGACTCGATCCAGTTGATGCTGGGCTGCACCAGGTCGCCGCCCAGGCCGGGGTGGTTGGCGGCCAGGCCGTCGATCTGGTAGTTGTTGGCCTGCTGCGTGGCCCCGCCCCACACCTGCCCCGGCCGCGCCCCCGGCGTCAGCCCCACGACCTCCTTCACGTCCGGGCTGAGGGGGAGGAGGTTGATGGCCGCCTCGCTGACCTCGGTGGAGAACTCCGTGTCCTCGCGGCGGATGACGGCGGGGCTGTTCGTCGTCACCGTCACCGTGTCGATCACCAGCGCGCGCACGCGCAGCGTGAAGTCGCGCACGCTCTCTTCGCCGCGCTGCACGCTCACCGCCTCCGCCGCCGTGGCGTAGCCGGGGTGCCGAACGCGGACGCGGTAGCGCCCGCCGGGGAGCGCCGTCAGCCGGTAGCGCCCCGCCTCGTCCGCCGCCGTCCCGCGCCGGAACGCCGTCCCCTCCAGCTCC
>DATABT010000893.1:0-8308 GCA_036259455.1 Longimicrobium sp.
CCCAGCCGAGCGAGGCCACGCGCTCGACGGCGCGGTCCACGCCGCCCTGGGGGAGCGGGCCGGCGGCGGCGACCAGCGCCACGCGCGTCCCCGGCCGCAGCGCGGGCGGGCGGATCATCGCGCCACCGCCTGCTCGCGCGCGGCCGTCACCAGCACCACGAGGGCGACGCCGGCAAGCATCGCCGCTGCGGCGTACGGGGCGGCGATGCCGATGGCGGCGAAGGCCATGCCCGCCATCCACGGCCCCAGCACGCGGGCCAGCGCGTTGACGGACTGCGTGGCGGCCAGGATGCGCCCCTGGTCCGCCGCGCCCCCCTGGTGCGAGATCATCGCGTAGACGGCGGGGGTAGCGGACGCCTGGCCCAGCGCGAACACGGCGCCGGCCGCGACAACCATCCACAGCGACGGCGCGAGGGGGACGAGCACCATCCCCGCCGCGATCAGCGCCAGGCCCAGCATCCCCGCGCGCCGTTCGCCGACGCGGCGGACGAGCGGCCCCACGAGCATTCCCTGCGCGATCGCGGCGACCACGCCGACGATGGCGAACCCGTATCCCACGGCCTCGAAGCCCAGCCCCCAGCGGCGGCCGGCCCACAGCGCCATCGTGGCCTCCGCCCCCGCGATCCCCATCGTCACGGCGAAGACGGTGGCGTACAGGCCGCGCAGCGTCCCCGGCGCGGCCAGCACGGTGGACAGGCGGGCACGCAGGCCGGCGTTGCGCGCGTTCGCCGCTCCGCGCACCTCGGGCGGGAGCGATTCCGGCAGGCGGTACCACGCGAGGACGAAGTTCGCGGCGGCGAGCGCGGCGGCGCCCAGGAAGGGCGCGTGCGCCCCCCAGCGCGACAGGAACCCGCCCAGCGCGGGCCCGAAGATGAAGCCCAGCCCGAACGCCGCGCCGATGAGCCCCATCCCCCGCGCCCGCTCCTCCGGCGGAGTGACGTCGGCGATGTACGCCTGCGCCACGCCCACGTTGGCACCCATCACCCCGTTGACCGCGCGGGCGACGAAGAGCCACACCAGCGACCCCGCCAGGCCGAAACCCAGGTACGAGAGCGCCGCCCCCGCGATGCCCACCAGCAGCACGGGCCGCCGTCCAATGCGGTCGGAGAGCCGGCCCCACCACGGCGCAAAGAGGAACTGCATCAGGGAGTAGATGGCCAGCAGCCAGGCGGCGGCCACGGGCCCGGCGCCAAACCGCTCCGCGTACAGCGGCAGCAGCGGGATCACGATCCCGAAGCCGACGAGATCGAGAAAGACGGTGACAAAGACCACCGCCAGCGGCGAACGGCCGCGGGCGGTGGGTTCCGTGCGCGCCAGGCGCGGCCGGTCAGCGGCCGAACGGAAGGCGCGCGAGGCTGCGGAGCTCGCCGATGTGCTCAATGACCGACTTGTCTTCATTCTTGGGATCGGGAAGCGCGGGCGGGCGCAGCAGGTCGCGCACGTCCAGCACCGCCTCCAGGTACAGCTGGTCCCGCCGGAACTCGAAGTCCAGCCGCGCCATCTCGGCATGGTCGCCCTGGGTCTGCGCGCGGGCGTGGGCCTCGCGGTACAGCGACTCCAGGTTGCTCAGGATGTGCTCGCGCGGACGTGGCACGCCCTCGTCTCCTTCTTCGGACTCGGTGATGCGGGGCCGTGAATCTACCGCCCCGCGCGCCCCCGCACAACGCACCCAAGTCTCTCGCGCTGAACCATTTCGCGTGCCGTCCGCGAAGTTCGCAACGGCATGTCACGCAGAGCGGCAGAGGGACAGAGGAGCAGAGAACTTCAATCCGCCCCTCTGCTTCTCTGCAACTCTGCTGCTCTGTGTGCAAAGTCTTTTCAGCCTGAGGCGCGGATTTTCCGGGGGCAGGGCGGGCCGTGCTGGATCGGACGGATTCAACAGGAGAGGATGACGTGTCGGAAGAGCGGATCGAGGCACTGCGAAAGATGGCGGCCGCGCACCCGGACGACCCCCGTCCGCGCTTTGGCCTGGCGCTGGAGTACGAAAAGGCGGAGCGGTGGGAGGACGCGGTCTCGGCGCTACGCGACTACCTGTCCATCGCCGACGACGAGGGAAACGCGTGGGGTCGGCTGGGCTCCGCGCTGCGGACCCTCGGCCGCGACGAGGAGGCGCGCGAGGCGTACCGCATGGGGATCGCCGCGGCCACGCGCCATGACCACCCCACGATGGTCGGCGAGTTCGAGGACATCCTGGACGAGTGGTGAGCCGTCACCGCGCCCACGGCCGCGCCAGCACCAGAAGGAAGCTGGGCTGGCGCAGCAGCCGCTCGTACGAATCCGGCTTGAGCGCGCGGAACGCCTCCGTGGGCACCGGCTCCTCCATCCGCCGGATGGCGAACCCCGCATCCGCCAGCGCGTTCACGATCTCGCGCATGGGACGGTGATAGAAGCGCACCGTGCCCACGCCGTCCCATGAGTCCTCCCGCTCCTCCACGTCCAGGTATCGCGTGGTGCCGAACAGCTCCGCGTCCGCCGCGGGGTGGTGCGTGGAGAACTGCAGCCATCCATCCGGCCTCAGGATGCGCCGGAACTCCGCCAGCGTGGGTCCCCAGTCGCGCAGGTAGTGCAGCGCCAGCGCGCTCACGATGCCGTCGTAGCTCGCGTCCTCCGCGAACCCGAACGGGCGAGCCAGGTCGTGCACCCGCACGTCCGCCGCGCCGCCCAGGCGCGCGCGGGCGTACCGCACCATCGCCTCGCTCGCGTCGATGCACGTCACGCGCGCGCCGCGGGCGATCAGCTGCTCGCCGTACCAGCCGGCGCCGCACCCGGCGTCCAGCACCCGCAGGCCGTCGACCTCCGGCAGCAGCGACAGCATCGCGGGACGCTCGTACAGCGCGTTGTACGGCGCGTCGTCCACCCGCGCGGCGTAGGCGTCGGCGATGGCGTCGTAGCTGAAGATCGGCGGATCGGTGCTCATCGCCCCCTCCGCCGCGCACGGAAGAGGATGAACCCGGGGCGCCGCAGGAGGCGCGCGTAGTCGTCGGGGCGCAGCCGGCGGAACTCGTCCGTGGGCACCGGCTCCTCCAGCCGCTCGATGGCGAGGCCGGCATCCGCCAGCGCGTTCACCATCCCGCTCACCGGACGATGGTAGAACGCGGGCACCATCCCGCCGATCCAGCCCCAGCGCTCCGCGATCGGCACGATCTCCAGGTACCGCGGCAACTCGAGACGCCTCGCCGTGAAGGCCGGATGCTGCACGGAGAACAGCAGCCATCCGCCCGGCGCCAGCACGCGGTGGAACTCGGCGAGCATCGGGTCCCAGTCGCGCACGTGCTCCAGTGCCAGCCCGCTCACGACGCCGTGGAAGCTCGCGTCCGCCGCGAACGAGAGCGGCCGCGCCAGGTCGTGCACCCGCACGTCCGCCGCGCCGCCCAGGCGGGCACGGGCGTGGCGCACCATCTCCGCGCTCTGGTCGATGGCCGTCACGCGGGCGCCGCGGGCGATCAGCTGCTCCGAATACCAGCCGGGCCCGCACGCCGCGTCCAGCACGCGCGCGCCGCGGACGTCCGGCAGCATCGCCATCATCGCGGGGCGTTCGTACAGCGCGTTGTACGGCGCGTCGTCCGCCCCCGCGGCGTACGCGTCGGCGACGGGATCGTAGGTGAGCGGCGCGGCGGGCGAATCCATGGGATGATCGAACCGGTGGATGGATGGCGTTGCCGCTGCCGGACGGATGGTCGCGCCGCGAGGTTTCATCTCCCGCGATCTGCTACCTTACAAAGGAGAACCGGAAGACGGTTTTCCAGACGACAGGCGGGTTCTTGAAACAGCAACCGGAATGTGCTACATATGTCCAGACGGACTTGAACGCCGCGAGACGCACCCGTGCGGCACGCGATTTTCCTTCGCGGGCCGCGACCGCGCGGGACAGACCGAAAACACTGCACCACCTGAAGCACCCATGCGCAGCACCCTTTTGACGCTGGCCCTCGCGCTGCCGCTCCTTTCCGCCTGCGCGTCGGGCGGCGGAATGCGGCCGCGCTACGACGCCGCCGCCGGGCAGACCAACCTGGAGCGCGTCATCCTGGAGACACCCGGCGGTGCGGCGGACGCGCGCCCGCTGCGGCTCACCGCCCGCTACAGCTGGCGCGGCCAGGGCGCGCCGTCGCCGGCCCCGCACGCGTACCTGAGCTTTGACGCGTGGCCGCGGGAGGGGTGGCCGTGGCGCAGCGAGAACCAGCTGCAGGTCACCGTAGATGGCCAGCGCGCCCGCTACAACGGCCGCTACGACAGCGAGACGGAGGGGGCCCGGCACGAGAACGTGCTGTACCAGATCCCCATCGGTGACCTGGACGTGATGGCGAACGCCACGCGGGTGGAGGGCCGCATCGGCGCGCGCAACTTCGTGCTGCAGGGCGAGGCGCTCGCCCGGCTGCGCGCGTTCGTGGAGTACATCCAGGGCGGTGAGGAGTAGGGCTCTCGCGCCCCGCCACCACCACCGCGGGCTCAAGCCCGCGGCTATGACGGCCATAAGCCCCGCCCTGGGCGCGCTGCGCTTGCCCGGCGGGGCTTCAACACCATGGACGCTCCGCGCACGGTCGTCGCCCACGCGAGCAGGTGAAGCCCCGTTTTGCGAGGAACGAGCAAAGACGGGGCTTATGGCATTCATAGCCGCGGGCTTCAGCCCGTGGTCTCGCCGCGAGTGCGGATAATGGTCTCGATCTCGAACGCCACGTCCTCCACCGACCGCCCCTCCGCCGGCACGGAGACGTCCGCCAGGCGGTAGAGCGGCTCGCGCTCCGCCAGCATCTGCGCGATCATGCCGCGGGGGTCGGGGTGGTCGCGAAAGGGGCGGTCGACGGAGTCCGCGCGCAGCCGCCGCAGCGTCTCGTCCGCGGACACGCGCAGCCACACGCTGAGCGTGCGCGAGCCGAGGACGTCCAGCTGCTCCGGCCGCGTGATCCATCCGCCCCCCGGGGCGAGGACCAGCCCCGGCCGCTCCGCCACCTCCGCCGTGAGCGCGGCCTCCATCTCCCGGAACCCCTCCTCGCCCACGGCGGCGAACACCTCCTTGACGGTGCGCCCCTCGCGGTGTTCTATCTCCACGTCGAAGTCCAGGAACTCCCAGCCCAGCCGCCGGGCCAGCGACTTCCCCACGCTGCTCTTGCCCGACGTCATGTAGCCCAGCAGCACCACGCGCTCGATCACCAGCGCGGGCGGCAGCGATTCCGGCACGGCGGCGTTCTCCAGTGAAACCGGTTTGCCTGATGGTTGACGGCGGGTCCCGCGCAGGGCAGGTTGCGGGCCGTTCCGCCTCCACGCAGGTTCCCGAACAATTTCCGAACCGAACCGGGGACGCGGTGTATCCGCGCCAGCCGCCATGCTGCCGCCGGCTATTCCCTACTCCCTGTTCCCTATTCCCTGCCGTTGATGGCCATCCTCACCCCCACGCAGCGCGACCGCGTCGTCACGCGCCTCATCGAGGACGAGATGCGCGAGTCGTTCATCGACTATTCGATGAGCGTCATCGTGCAGCGCGCGCTCCCCGACGTCCGCGACGGCCTCAAGCCCGTGCACCGGCGCATCCTGTACGCCATGCACGAGGCGGGGCTCACCCCCACGCGGCCGTACAAGAAGAGCGCGACCGTCGTGGGCGACGTGCTGGGCAAGTACCACCCGCACGGCGACCAGTCCGTGTACGACGCGCTCGTGCGCATGGTGCAGGACTTCTCCCTCCGCTACCCGCTCATCGACGGGCAGGGGAACTTCGGGTCGGTGGATGGCGACGCGGCGGCGGCGTACCGCTACACCGAGGCCCGCCTGGCGCCCATCGCGGCGGAGATGCTGGCGGACATCGACAAGGACACCGTCGACTTCGCCCCCAACTACGACGACCGCCTCACGGAGCCGCGCGTTCTCCCCGCGAAGTTCCCCAATCTGCTGGTCAACGGCTCCAGCGGCATCGCCGTGGGAATGAGCACCAACGTGCCGCCGCACAACCTGGCGGAGGTGGTGCGCGCCGTCATCCACCTGCTGGACCACCCGGAGTGCACCGTCGAAGACATGATGGCGCACCTGCCGGGGCCGGACTTTCCCACCGGCGGCCTCATCGTCGGCACGCAGGGGATCAGGGACGCGTACGCCAGGGGCCGCGGCCGCGTGGTGATGCGGGCGCGCGTCTACAAGGAGTCGCGGCGCAGCGGCAAGGAGCAGCTGGTCGTCACCGAGATCCCGTACGGCACCAACAAGTCGCGCATCATCGAGCAGATCGCCGAGCTCACGCGCGCCGGCAAGGTGAACGACATCGCCGACCTGCGCGACGAATCGGACCGCGACGGCATTCGCGTGGTCATCGAGCTCAAGCGCGGGGCGAACGCGGCGAAGGTGCTGAACGCCCTGTTCAAGGGCACGGCGCTGCAGACCACGTTCGGCGTCATCACGCTCGCGCTGGACAAGGGGGTGCCGCGCGAGTTCGGGCTCAAGGAGCTGCTGGAGCGGTTCCGCGACCACCGCCTGCAGGTGGTGGTCCGCCGCAGCCGCTGGGAGCTCGAGAAGGCGCGCGACGAGGCCCACGTGCTGGAGGGGCTGCTCGCCGCGCTCAAGAAGATCGACCAGGTGATCGCCCTCATCCGCGGCTCCCGCAACCGCGAGACGGCCGGCGCCAAGCTGCAGAAGGAGCTCAAGCTGAGCGAGCGGCAGGCGGAGGCCATCCTCAACATGCGCCTGAGCCGGCTTACGCAGCTGGAAAGCAAGGAGCTGCGCGACCACCTGGCGGAGCTGGAAACGCGCATCGGCGAGCTGGAGGCGCTCCTGGCCTCGCCCGAACGGCAGATCGGCGTCATCCGCCGCGAGCTGGCGGAGCTGGCGGAGAAGTACGGCGACCCCCGGCGCACGACGATCTTCGAGAACGAGAAGTCCGTCCGCATCGAGGACCTGCTGGCGACGGAGCAGGTGGTGGTGACGGTCACGCGCGAGGGCTACGTGAAGCAGATGCCCATGCCCGTGTACCAGAAGGCCGCGGCCACCGGCCGCGCCCTCATCGGCAGCGACTACGAGAGCGACTACCTGGAGCGCGTGCTGGTCGCCAGCACCGAAGACTGGCTGATGGCGTTCACCTCCGACGGCCGCGCGTACGGCATTCCCGTGCGCGACCTGCCGGAGACGGACCTGCGCTCCCGCGGCAAGCGCCTGCACCAGATGCTGGAGCTGCCAAAGAACGCGCACGTGGCCGCCGTGCACCTGGTCGGCGAGTTCAGCGAGTCCAGGGCGGTGCTCTTCGCCACCGCCGGCGGCACCGTCAAGCGCACGTCGCTGGACCAGTTCACCCGCCCCCGCTCGGGCGGCGTGGAGGCCATCTCCCTGCGCGGCGGCGACAAGCTGGCGTTCGTCGCCATCACCGACGGCGCGATGGAGGTCGTGCTCGCCGCGACCGGCGGCCGCGCCATCCGCTTCGGCGAGGGCGACATCCCGCTGATGGGGCGCGCCACGCAGGGCGTGCGCGGCATCAAGCTGGACGGCAGGGAGCGGCTGGCCGGGATGGTGGCCGCAAGGGCCGACGCCGTGCTGGCCGCCGTGACCGCGCGCGGCCAGGGCAAGCGGCTGGCGATGGATGACCTGCCGCTGCAGAAGCGCGACGGCAAGGGCACGCTGGTGGTGCCCGGCGGCAAGGAGTTCGGCGACCTGGTCGCGCTGCTGCAGCTGGGCGTCACCGACCTGGCCGGCGTCACGGCGGCGGGGGGGATGATACGCATCCGCCGCGCCGACCTCCCCACCCTGCCCCGCGACGCGCGCCCCGAGCCCGTGCTGGAGCTGGCGAAGAGCGAGCGCGTCGTCGCCGTCACCCCCCTCGCCGAGCGCGACGCCGCCGCCCCGCTTACGACGGCCGACGAGCTCCTCGAGGAGCCGTCCCTGAACGGTGGCGGTTCGGATGATGACGATAATGACGGTGGCCCCGGCGGTGGAGGAGGCGCGGCGGGCGGCGCGATCGAGCTCCCGGCCGATGGCGGCTCCCCCGACGTGACCGCCGACACCGCTTCGGTGGATGCGGATCGGGCCGATGATGCCTCCGGGGCGGTCGCGGACGGCAAGGATCCCGCCCTGTTCGCCGGCGCCGCCGACGAGGTGGATGCGGACGACGACGACGCGATCATCGAGGAGCCCATCGTCCTTCCCAAGCGCGACAAGGCGCCCGCGCCCCGCGCCGCCGCGCCGCCCCCACCTCCCCCTGCGCCGACGCCCGCACCCGCACCCACGCGCGGCCGTACGTCCGCCGCCGCGCCAGGCCCTGCGCCCAGGCGCACCCGCAAGCCCGCCGCCGAGGCGCCGCAACCCGAGCCGACGCCGCCTGCCAGGCCGGTTTCCAGGCGCG
>DATABT010000894.1:0-2600 GCA_036259455.1 Longimicrobium sp.
GCGCTCGCCCGCGACGACGGTGGTGTCCTGCGCCGAAGAGGGGGATGCCGCGCAGGCGGCGAGCCCCGCGGCGATGGCCGCAAACGTCCGCAGACGCACGAGTTCCGCTCCGTGGCAGAGGGATGGCGGTTGCCGATCTGCACGCGGCGTACGGAACAAGCGTGCCGGGGGAAACGAAAGTGCCCAGGATCGAGTGCCCAGTGGGACGCAGTTCCTGGGCACCTGAACCTGGGCACCGGGCACCGCCGTTCAGTACCTCCGCCGCTGCCCGCCCATGAAGTGCGTCACGACGGAGTAGACGATGAAGATGAGTCCCGCGATCACCAGCAGGTGCACCGCGAACCCCACCACCTTGAAGACGATCTTGAGCAGGAACCACGCGACGATCAGCACCACGCCGATCTTGATCCAGCGCTTCCAGTTGTCCATGTCACCTCGGGTGTTCGTGAAATCTGCTGCGTGGATGGACGGCAAGCACCGCGCCGGGGCCTCTCCGGCGGCGCCCGAAAGCGCGCCCACCTCCCGCATACCGCGCGGGAGGGGGGATATACGGCACAGGCTCGGGTGCTTCGGGATGGCGATCGAAGTTTCCCCTCTCCGGGAGAACGAGCGGGGAGGAGCCGGGGGAGGGGCCCCGGATCACGCCCCCCACCCCGCCGAATCCAGCCGTCGGTCGATGTCGTAGGCGGCGCTGATGAGGGACAGGTGCGTGAACGCCTGCGGAAAGTTCCCCAGGTGCTCGCCGCTGGGGCCCAGCTCCTCCGCGAACAGGCCCAGGTGGTTGGCGTAGCTGAGGATCTTTTCGAACACGAAGCGCGCCTGCTGAAGGTCGCCGCCGCGAGAAAGGCACTCGGCGTACCAGAACGAGCAGATGCTGAACGTCCCCTCGTCGTCCTTGAAGCCGTCCGTCTCCCCGCCGCGGATGGCGTAGCGGCGCACCAGCGAGTCCTCCACCAGCTCGCGCCGCACGGCCGCCATGGTCTTTACCCAGCGCGGGTCGGTGGGGCTGATGAAGCGCAGCAGCGGCATCAGCAGGCACGACGCGTCCATCACGTCCGAGCCCGGCGCCTGCACGAACGCGTTCTTCCGGGCGCTCCAGAACTCGTCGAACACGCTGCGGTAGATGGTGTTGCGCACGTCCAGCCACCGCACCATGGGCGCGGGGAGCGAGCGGTGCTGCGCCAGGCGGATGGCGCGGTCCACCGCCACCCAGCACATCATCCGCGAGCTCAGGTACGGCCGCTCGTCGCGGCGGATCTCCCACAGCCCGTGGTCGGGGCGGCGCCAGTTCCCGCACACCCAGTCCACCACGCCCGTGAGCGTGTTCCACAGGTCGTACGACATGGGCTCGGCGTACTTATCGTACAGGTACACCGAGTCCATCAGCGCGCCGAAGATGTCCATCTGCAGCTGCACCGCCGCGCCGTTACCGACGCGCACGGGGCGGGAGCCGCGGTACCCCTCCAGGTGGCCGAGCTCCATCTCCGGCAGCTCGTGGCGGCCGTCCAGCCCATACAGCGGCTGCAGCGGCACGCCGTCGCCCTCCTCTACCACGCGCTCGGCGATCCAGTGGATGAAGCGTCCCGTCTCTTCCGTTAGTCCCAGCCGGATCAGCGAGTAGAGGGTGAAGGCGGCGTCGCGCACCCAGGTGTAGCGGTAGTCCCAGTTGCGCGCGCCGCCCATGCTCTCCGGCAGCCCGAACGTCGGCGCGGCGATGAGCGAGCCGTGCTCCTGCGAAAAGAGCAGGCGCATCACCAGCGCGGAGCGGTTCACCTCGTCGCGCCAGCGGCCGCGGTAGGTGCTGCGCCCGATCCACCTCCGCCAGAAATTCGAGGTCCGCTTGAAGGCGTCGGCCGCGTAGCGCTGGCTGGCGTGCGGCCCCGCGTGCGGCTCGGACGACGCTTCGAGGATGAAGGTGGCGCTCTTCTCGTGCTCCAGCTCGAACTCCGCCACCGCGTCGCCGTCCGCGATGCGCAGCGGCACCGAACCGCGCAGCCGCAGAAACGCCAGCCCCGCGACCCCCGCGTCCTCCGGAACGAAGGAGACGCCGTCCTCGCCGTCCGTCTCCACGCGGTGGTGCACGGCGCCGTAGCCAAAGCGCGGCGCGCAGCGCAGGCGGAACTTCACCCTCGCCCGCACGGCCTTTACGCGCCGCACCAGCCGCCGCACGCCCTCCGTCTCGCCGACGGGCATGAAGTCGCTGATCTCCGCGACGCCGCCGGCGCTCAGGGTGCGGGTAAGGAGGACGTTGGTGTCGGGAAGGTAGAGCTGCTTGCGGCGGGCATCCTCCCCCAGCTGCGGGTCGATGCGAAACACGCCGCCGCGCTCGGCGTCCAGCAGCGACGCGAACACGGAGGGCGAGTCGAAGCGCGGCGCGCAGAAGAAGTCGATGGCACCGTCCAGCCCCACCAGCGCGACCGTGTGCAGGTCGCCGATGATGCCGTGGTCCTCGATGGGGAGATAGCGGGAGTCTCCGGGCATTGGGCCGTGGTACGAGGTTCGGCCGCCGCCCCGCGCAAAACGCTCGCCACCCGCTCGTCGCACGGCACGAGGGCGGCTGAAGCCGCGGCTCGAAATACCAGAAGCCCCGTCCCGGCACG
>DATABT010000895.1:0-6203 GCA_036259455.1 Longimicrobium sp.
CCGGAATAACTATAAGGACGCGGAGGGGATCATCCCGCTCCGCGTCCTCTCTCGCTTCGTCCGTCCAGTTGCCCACCAGCGTGTTGGTCGATTCCACACTGCGGACAGCACCGTCACGATCCGCAATGACGGACGTAGATACATCGGTTTGCCATGCCGATCTACCCGGCTCCCATCCATCGCATGTCTCTCCTCTCACGGAACACCCTCGGCGTGATGCTCTAGTTCTCCGCCTCCACGATCACGCGTTCTGTGGCGCCGCGGCCGAAGGTCTCGGGGGAGTACATCTCCTCGGCGCGCGGGGGCGGGACGATGAACAGGCCGGGCGTGGTGGCGCGGGCGACGTACGTGTAGGTGAACACGCCCGCCGGCAGCAGCGAGGTGAACGCCTCCACCCGGTCGTCGCGCAGGTTCTGGTGCTCGTACCACGGGCCCCACCACCACCATCCACGCGCCATCTCCCAGGGCGGCACGCGGCTCCCCTCCGCCGGCAGGTCCTCCGCGCCGCGCAGTGCGGTGTTCACGGCCTCGAAGCCGGCGGGGAGGGGATCCACCATCGCCACGTGCACGCGGCGGCTGGGCGAGGTCACCGTCACCGTCACGCGGACGCGCGCGCCGGCCTTCACCCGCCAGCGGCCGTCCTCGCCGCGCACCACCTCCGACGGGTCGTCCACCGCCTCGTACGTCCGCTCGATGGCAAAGCCGCGGTCCATGGGCGTCAGGTCCAGGTCGCGCGGGGCGTAGCGCAGGCCGGCGCGGTAGTACAGCCGCCCGGGGCCCTCCTTGCCGATGGTCACCGACCGCGGGTCGTCCGCCACCAGGACCCGCATGGGCACGTCCAGGTGGCCGCGGTCCGCGCTGCGGCCGGCGAACCGCTGCTGCCCGGCGAAGCGGTCGCCCAGCCAGACGCGCGCGACGAACTCCGGCGTCTGCCCCTCGTACACGCGGAAGTAGCGGTTCAGCGCCAGCAGCACCCAGCTGTTCTCCTGCGTGCTGTTCCATCGTCCGGCCGTACGGTTCCCCAGCAGCCCGCGCACCGTCTTCGTAGCGAGCTCGCTGCGCGGGTCCGCCCGCAGCAGCGCCTCCAGGACCACCGCGTCCGTCCGCCGGCTGGAGTGCAGCAGCAGGTACTCGCCCTCCTCGTAGCGCGTGGCGAAAGTGGCGGTGGAGGCGGTCTCCGTCGCGCGGTTGTTGATGATGCGCAGCAGCTCCGCGCGCTGCTCCGCGAAGCGCGGGTGGTCCGCGGCGGCGCTCAGCAGCCAGCCGGCCACCTCCAGCGGGATGGTGTCCAGCCGCGCCTCGGCGAACAGGTGCGCCAGCCTGCGCTCCGCGGCCACGCCTTCGCCCGCGCGGTCCAGCGTGTAGGCGGCGTACGCGCGAAGGGCGAAGTTCACGGAGCGGGGATACCAGACCGGGATGTGCGCCTCGACGGTGCCGACGTAGTCCAGCGCGTTCTCCAGCATCTCCTCCGGCACCTCGTATCCCCGGTCGCGCGCGCGCAGCAGGGCGTGGGTCACGTGGATGCTGACGTACGGCCACGACTGGCGGTCGCCGCTCCAGAAGTTGAATCCACCGTCCTGCGCCTGCATTCCCTGCAGCGCCCGCAGGTCGCGCGCGACGGAATCGGAAAGCACCTCGGCGGACGGCAGCCCCTCCGCGCGGAACTCGGAGAGCACGTCGCGCAACGCGGCCACGGCGAGGAGACGGCTGGCGATCTGCTCCGCGCACTCGTACGGGTAGCGCACCAGGTAGAGGAACGCGTCCGTCAGCTCCTGCAGCGCGGTGGACGAGGTGGTCACCTCCAGCCCGCCGAACGCGGGGATGGCGTCCTCCGGCACGTCCAGCGGCAGCTCCACCGCGCCGCCCTCCGCGATGGACCCGTAGGTCGCGAACGCCTCCGCGGTGGCGGGCGTGTAGACGGGGAGCGTGATCTCCGCCGCGTCCTCCATCCCCCCGCCCACGGCCGCCACCTGCACCCGCGCCGTCCCCGGCCGCGCGGCCTCGCCGGGGATGCGCACCTCCACGCGGTCGTTGGCGGGGACGGTCACGCGCCGTCCGGCGTCCACGAACGTGAGCCCCTCGCCGCGCGCGGCCACGTCCACCGTCACCGGCCGGTCCGTCTGGTTCTGGACGACGACGGGAAGGTCGAAGCGGTCGCCGTAGTTCAGAAAGCGCGGCCCGGAGGGGCGCACCGTCAGCGGCTGCCGCGCGGTGAGGGAGGATTCGTGCATCCCGTACAGCTTGCCGCCGGAGACGGCGACGGCCATCACGCGGTAGCGCGTCACGTTGGACGGCAGCTCGAAGGGCACCCGCGCGCGTCCGGATGCGTCCGTCCGCACCACCGGCGCCCAGAGCGCCAGCGCCGCGAAGTTGGTGCGAACGGCGATGGGCGGCGCCACCGTTACGCCGGCGGCCTTCCCCTGCAGGTTGACGGACGCGGGCCCGCGGAGGAGAATCGGGGGCGCGGAGGGGGACGAGAACGGCATCCGCCGCGCCTCCACCGCGCCCGCGTATCCCGCCACCATCACGTCCTCCAGCAGCAGGATCGCGGGGGCGAGCTCGATCCGCAGCTCCGCGATGGGCGCGTCGCCCACCTGTACGGGGACGCGCGCAGACTCGAGCCCGGCGCGCGACACCACCACCGTCTGCCGGCCGGCGGGCACGCCGGTCAGGCGAAAGCGGCCTGACGCGTCGGTCGTCGTCCACACCCGCGTCCCCTCCACCGTCACCCTGGCCCCGGTCACGGGCTGCCGCGTGTGCGCCTCCAGCACCACGCCGGCCACCTCGCCCGGTCCGCGTACGCTGTCGGGGACCACCTGCACCAGCGGGCGCAGGTGCGCGTCGCTCACCCCGGCGTGCCACTCGGGATAGAAGAGCTGGATGGGGTGCTGCAGCTGGAACCCGGTGAGCGCCAGCACCGCCTCGTCCACGATCACCACCGCCACCTCGGCGTTGCGCACGGGGCGGCCGGCGGCGTCGCGCACCTCCACGTCCACCGAGCCCGGCGTGTCGGGCGCCTGCACGGAATCCGCCGGCGTGGCCGTTACCCGCAGCGTCCGCGGGCCCGCCGGCACGCGCAGCGGCGTGCTCCCGGTGGCGAAGTCCGTCCCCCGCGCCGTCGGCTGGCGCTGCCCCTCGCGGTCGTACGCGCCCACGACGTCCGCCTGCAGGATCAGGTTGGGGATGTCAGCGTCCTCCACGGGAACGTCCACCGCCACCATGGGTCCGTCGGAGGCGATGGGTACCGTCCGCACGATCCCTTCGCGCCGGACGGTGAGCAGGCCGCGCGCGGGCCAGAAGGGAAGCTGGACGAGCACGCGCGCCGTGTCGCCGGGCGCGTACTCCTCCCGGTCCGGCACCAGGCGGACGACGCGCGCGGCGTTGGCGTCCGCGCCGGGGCCGTTGGCCCACGGCGAGCGCCCCCACGCCCAGGTGCTGGTGCGCGTGCGCGAGGGGCGGCCGCGCGCGTCCCTGACCTCCGCCGTGAGGCGCCAGGTGCCACCCATCGTCCCCGTCGCGATCCCGCAGCGGACGGGGTTCGCGCCGGAAACCACGGCGCAGCGGGTGGAATCCACCACCGTCTCCATCCACCCGCGCGGCCCCTGCCGCCACTCCGTCCGCTCCGCCAGCACCTCCACCGGCCGCCCGGGCACCGTCTTTCCCTCCAGGTCCACGACCACGATCCCCAGGTCGATGGAATCCCCCGCCTCGACCCAGGCGCGCTCCGTCCGCAGCCCCACGTACAGCTCCGCGGGGTGGACGAGCATCCGCCCGCTCGTCGTCCACGGCTGCCGGTTTACGTCCACCACCGTCGCCGCGAACTCGAGCGCCTGCGTGGTGGGGGGATCGGCGGCGTCGATGTCCACCCGCACCCCGTGGCGGCCGTCCGCGTCCGTCGTGCCTTCGAACGTGCGGCTGAAGGGGACGCGCGGGCGGTAGCCGTCGTGCCGGTACCCGTAGTAGTCCACCGGCATCCCGAAGCGCCACGCCCCCCACCCGGGCGGGGTGAACGAGGCGTTGCCGGAGGCCATCGTCCAGGTGACGCGCGCGCCGGCGAGCCCGCCTCCCGCGAAGTACGAGGCGCGGATGGAGACCTGCGCGCTGCCGCCGACCACCTGCGGCTCGGTGGGGGCCTGGACGGTCACCTCGTACTCGGGCCGGCGGAACTCCTCCACCTGAAAGTTCAGCTCCCCTTCGTGCGCGGTGGAGTCGCCGGCCAGGCGGAACTCGACGATCCCGTATCCCAGGGTGACGCCTTCCGGCAGGCGGAACCGGCCGTCGAAGCCGCCGAGGGCCGTCAGCGGCGCGGTGCCGGCGGCGATCTCGTTCCCCTCGTCGTCCGCCACGCTCCACGCGACGGGGCCGTCCGGCGTGCGCGGCAGCTCCACCCCGCCCGTCTTGCTCTGCTCGAAGCGCCGCGCCCATCCCTTGAAGCGCACCTCCTCGCCCGGGCGGTAGAGGTTGCGGTCGGTGATGGCGTACCAGAGGACGTTCGGCGCCCATTCCAGCACGTCGCGCGCCGCGGGGAGCAGGGCGCGGTCGGCGCCCAGCTCCGCCACGAGGTACGTCTCGGCGGTGTCGGCAGCCGGAAGGCGGATGCGCGCAGTGCCCCTCGCGTCCGTCGCCGCCCCGCCGGACGGCGCCGCGCCGGATGACGTGCTCGCCGTCACCCGCACCCCGGAGAGCGGGGCGCCGTCCACCAGCGAGGTGGCCCACGCGACCGCCTCGCCCGGCTCCGCGAACGCCGCCAGGCCGATGTGTGTAGCCTGCACCCAGACGTACGCCGCCTGCTTTCCCGCGCCGCCTTCGCCCTCCACGGCCTCAACGCCCACGATCACGTGCCCGGGCGCGTCGCCCAGTGCCTGGCTCAGGTCGATCACCGTCTCCACCGGCTCTCCGGGCGCGGCGCCCGTTTCCACCACGCGGTTCACCACCTCGCGGCCGGGAAGCGGGATGGGGGGCTCGCCGGGCGCGGCCTGGAGGGGCCGGCCTCCGGGCCGCACGGGGCGGAGGGGACGGAACCGGGGCCAGTCGGAGGGCTCCACCCGGTGGATGCGGATGCGCAGCCGCGCATGGTCGTGGCTGGAAACGGAGATGCGGCGCGGTCCGGTGGGGTCCAGGACGAGCATCCGCTGCGCGAACGGGGTGATGCCGGGCCAGGGCGCGTGCACCCGGATGATGCGTTCCTGCGGCTCCCCAAGCGTCTGCCCGAACGCGTCGCGGATGCCGCCGTCCAGGCGGACGGTGTAGCGCGTGTTGGCCCGCGTGCGGCCGGAGATGACGATCCCGCCCCCGCCCTGCCGTACCTCCATCCCGGGGATGGCCGGCTCCACGGTCACCTGGCGAGGATCGAACGCCTCGGGGTCCAGCGGGTTGGTGAAGAAGATGTAGAACGGCACCCCCGGCCGGCAGACGTTCTGCTCGCCGGCGCAGTGGACGCTGCGAATGCGGAGCGGCCCGTACGTCTGGAACGACCACGACTGCGCGATGCGCGCCGGCAGCGGCCCCTCCGCGGAGGGCGCGCCCTCGGCCACCGTCACGACGATGGACGATCCGCCCGGCAGCGGCTGCACGGGGCGCACGGCGATCCAGTGCACGCTGTCGCCGCGCGCCACCAGCGCCCTGGCCGTCGCGTCCGCGTGGATCTCCGCCCCGGTCGCCATGCGGACGGGGATGACGGCCCCGTTCGCGCGCAGCTGGATGAACGGCAGCAGTGCCGCGCGGTCGATCCTCTGGTCGAACTGGATGACGATCACCGGGTCGCGCCGGATCGACTGGCCGAACGGATGGCCGCCCGTGGCGGAAAGCGGCGTGGTGATGAAGGTCCACGCCTCCTCCTCCGCCGTGCGCCCGCCCGCCGCGGACGCCGTTCCCGCGGGGACGCTGACGGTGTACTCCGTGGCCCCCGGCATCCGCCCGCGGGGCGTGAAGACCAGCGTCCGCACGTCGATCCACCGCCACCTCCCCTCGGGCCGCGGGGCGAGGTGGCCGTGGGCGCGGAGGTGACCGTCACCTTCTCGCAGCCCATGGTGCCGCTCTCGTGGGTGGGAGACCTGGATGCGCGCACGGTGCCGGTTCGCATCTCGCCGCGGCCCGAGGGGAGGTGGCGGTGGATCGACGTGCGGACGCTGGTCTTCACGCCCCGCGGGCGGATGCCGGGGGCCACGGAGTACACCGTCAGCGTCCCCGCGGGAACGGCGTCC
>DATABT010000896.1:0-8273 GCA_036259455.1 Longimicrobium sp.
GCCGTGCCGGCCGGAAGGCGGAGCGCAAAGGCGGCGCCGGGCCCGGTCGTCCGCTCCAGCGTCACGTCGCCCCCCATCAGCCGCGCCAGCCGCCGGCTGATGGGCAGCCCCAGCCCCGTGCCGCCGTAGGGGCGGGTGAGCCCCGCCGCCCCCTGCACGAACGGCTCGAAGATGCGCTCCGCGTCATCAGGCCTGACCCCGTCTCCCGTGTCGGCGACGGTGTAGAACAGGCTGGGCTCCGCACCGTCGCCATCCCCGGCGCGTGTGTGGCACTGCAGCGTGACCTGGCCGCCCGCGGGAGTGAACTTGATGGCGTTGGTCAGCAGGTTCACCAGGATCTGCCGCACGCGGTACTCGTCGCCCACGTAGCACAGCCCCGCGGCGCACGCCGTCTCGTCCACCAGCGTGACCAGGCGGCCGGACGCCAGCGGGCGCACCAGCGCCAGTGCGTCGCGGGCCGTCTCGGCCGCGCTCACCTCTTCCTGCTCCACCGCCAGCTGCGCCGTCTCGCTCTTGCTGAAGTCCAGAACGTCGCGCACCAGACGCAGCAGGTGCCTGGAACTGTCCTGCGCGCGCTGCACGTACGACCGCTGCGTGTCGCCCAGCGCGCCGCTCACGTTCATCTCCAGCAGCTCCAGGTAGCCGATGATGGCGTTCAGCGGCGTCTGCACCTCGTGCGTCATGGTGCTGACGAACTCGTCGCGGGTGCGCAGCGCCGCCTCGGCCGCGTCGCGCGCTTCGCGCAGGTGCTCCTCGGCGGTGGTCGCCTCTTCCAGCGCCATCTCGGCCTCGGAGAACGCGGCCTCGGCGGAGTCGCGCGCCTCCATGGCCTGCTGGTGCAGGCGGGCGTTGTCCACGGCCATGGCCGCGCGGCGGGCCAGGTCCTCGGCCATCACCACGTCGATGTCGCCAAAGCGGCGGTCGTTCTCCGCCGTGATGAACGTCATCGCCCCCAGCACGTTTCCCCGCGCCACCATCGGCACCACGACGTACGAGCGGATGCCCAGCTTTCGCAGCAGCTCCAGGTGCCGCCCGTCGTGCGCCGCCGCCACCAGCGCGGCGTCGGGCACGTCGAACACCATCTCCGGCCGGCCGGTGCGGATGACGCGCGGCGCGCCCACCAGGTCTTCGGCGCGCGGCGGATACTGCCGGGCGAGCTGCCGTGCGGCGTCCTGCTTGTCCGGATCGGGGTGCACCACGGCGATGCGCCGCACCTCGCCACCTTCTTCCAGAACGTCCACGATGCACCAGGCGTCCAGGTACGGCAGCGACATGCCGGCCACGGTGGTGAGCGTGGCCTCGTAGTCCAGCGAGTCGGCCAGGCAGCGGCTGACTTCGGCAAGGAAGGAGAAGCGGTCGCGGCTGGCCTCGGCCAGGTCGCGCTCGCGCTGCGCCGACCGCAGCGCCGGGTCCTCGGGTGCGTTGCCGGTGGATGCGGTGCTCGCGCGCGGCCGCGGAGCGGGGCCGCCGCCGTTGGTGTGCTGGCTGCAAGAGGGCGAGCCCTCCGAGTGCGTGGTACTCACGACATGCATTCCGCGCGTGGGTCGGGCGTCCTGACGCGCCTCATGGGGCAGCGGCGGGAGGGAGCGTGCTTCGCTCGCACGATGCATACGCAAGTCCGTGTCCCGCGGGCCGGAGTGGGCGAAGCGGCAGATCGGGCGCGGCCGGACGCGCTGGCGAGGACGGCCGGAGGACCGCGACTGCGGGGCGCGGCTCGCCGCGGCGCGCACGCCGCGCGAGCGGGGCCGGGTGGACGCCATCGAGGCGCTGTACGAGGGTGACGCGCCCAGGGCGGTGCGGGACACGGCCTTCAGCCGCGCGATGGAACGCCTGCACGCAGCGGATCCGGCGGGTCCGGAAGCCGCCTGCCGCCGATGCTCCCCTGAGGGTCGAAACGGGTGTGGATCCCGGCGCAGGTACGCATGCCTTCCACGACGATGCACCGGATGGAAAAGCGGCTCCCGGAGATCCGCTCTCCGGCAGCCTTGACGCGATCGCGCGCCGCTCGCGGGCGCAGAGGTCAGCGGCGCGCGCTGGCGGCCAGCATGGCCTGGAGGGCGGCCGCGTCGTACCACCGGCCGCGCGCCATCACCCCGGTGATGGACTGCGCGTGGCGGATGTCTTTCAGCGGGTTGGCGGAGAGCAGGAGCAGGTCCGCGCGCCGCCCCGCCTCCACCGTGCCGAAGTCGTCCCTGTGGAGGTACGCCGCCGCGTTGCGCGTGGCGGCGGCCAGTGCATCGTACGGAGTAAGGCCCAGCTCCACCAGCGTCCGCAGCTCGTCGTGCACGGCAAAGCCGGGAACCGCGCCCGGCACCGGCGCGTCCGTGCCCACCAGCAGCGGCACGCCCGCGCGGTGCATCGGCATCACCATCGACCGGATGAACGCCTGCCCCGCCCGCAGGTTCCGCTGGCGGACGGGATGCGAGAAGTTGAGCGAGCGGCCGTTCCGTTCCCGGATCCAGGTGCCGTCGTAGAGCGCTGCGGGAATGTAGCGCACCTCCGGACGCGCCAGCTCGCGGTCCAGGTCCTCGCCCTGCGCGATCATGGCCGCGTAGATGGCCAGCGTGGGGGTGACGTACGTCCCCGCGTTCGCCGTGATCCGGACGAAGTACGGGATGGCCTCCGGGAAAAGCGTCTGCTCCGGCACCTGCAGCGTGTCGGTGGAGCGGAAGCCGAAGTACTGGTACAGGTACTCCTCCAGGTGCACGATGCCGCGCTGGCCCGAGCCGATCGTTCCCTCCAGCCCCGCCGGGCGCACCACGTGCCCCACCACGGGCATCCCCAGCTGGTGCGCGCGCAGCATGATCCCCCGGTACCCATCCACCGAAAGACGGTTGTAGACCTTCATCAGGTCCCACCCGGCGGCGTGGTCCTCGTCCACGCGCCGCATGCCGCCCTGGCGCGTGAGCGCGGAGTCGTTCACCTGCGCCCGCGCCATGTACAGCGTGGGCCCGGGGCGCCGGCCGGCGTTGATCTCGGCGCGCAGCCGCAGGCGCATGCTGTCGCCCGGCAGCCCGGACCCGCCCAGGTCGATGGCGCTGGTGACGCCCTTCGCCAGCATCACCGCCGCCATGGGCGTGTCCACGTCCATCCGGTTGGTCAGGTGCACGTGCGCGTCCACCAGCCCCGGGACGAGGAACCGTCCGCGCCCGTCGATCACCCGCGCGCCCGCCGGCACCGGCGTGCGGTCCGCGCGCCCGATCGCCGCGATGCGCTCGCCGCGCACGATCACGGTCATGTCGCGCAGCAGCGTGTCCGCCGTCATCGGCACCACGTCCACGTGCGTGATGGCGATGGCGTCGCCGGCGGGCCCCACGGCGGGTTCCGGCGCACCCGCCGCGGCACAGGCCGCCAGCAGGAGCTGCGAAGCAATCAGCAGGATACGGTGCGTCACGCGGACCTCTGAGGGGCAGGAGGGGAGGGGGATCGTCCGCGTTTGGATGCGCGCCGCGCGAAGAACGTTTACACCTGTATTAGTGGACGGTCAGTGCATGCCCGGGCCGCGCCGCCTGGCGACGGAAAGCCGCGACCATCGATGTCTTCACACGCTTCCCGGAATCCGCCGTGCACTCCGGGCCGGTTGTTCCAGGGCAGAGCACGCGCAGAACGGAAGGAGTTCGCGGAGAAGGACGTATTCACCTCCGCGAACTCGCTTTCTACTCTGCGCACTCTTCGTTGAATCGCTCCTCCCGTTCTTCGCGGGAGATTCGGGAACGCGTATGACGATGGGCGCAGGAGCTACGCTGCGGATCATTTCCGCCGGTGCCTGGCGCGTGCCTGAGGCGCGCCGGCGCCGTCCGCCGCCGCCGGAACGTCGCCGGTGCCCACGAAGATGCCCTTTTCGCGCAGGCGCTTGACCAGCGCCGCGCGCGTCTTTGCGTCCGCGCTCAGGCGCAGCAGCGTGGGCGTGATGGCGGTCACGCGCGCACCGCCGATGGACCTTACGCGGCCGGCCGTCTCCGCGTCGGGGCAGTCCACCAGCACGGCGGGGGCAATGCGTATGGTGCGCACGGCTTTCACCCAGTCGCGCACCTGCCGCGCCACGTTGTCGGGCACGCCGCCGCGCGACACGCCTTCCAGCATCCCGAGCAGCTGCGCCGAGGTGATGCCCTGCTCGGCCGCGCGCAGCACGGACGCGCGCGTGAGCCGGAAGAGCGCGCCCACGCCGCTCCCCGTGCGCTCCGCGATGCGCCCCAGCTCCGCCTCCGCGCGCGGCGCGGGGGCCAGGAACACGATCTCGAAGTCCGGCTGCACCACCACCTCGCCGCCGCCGGCTTCCGGCGCCAGCTCGAAGTGGTCCTTTTCGCCCAGCAGGTAGCGCCCGGCATCCGTCAGCCCGAACGCGGCGGTGCCGTCTTCCGTGCGGCCCAGCACGGCACACCCCAGGGGCACCAGCCGGCGCGCCAGGAACGCCAGGAGCAGGTCGCCCCAGGCCGCCTCCCATCCCTCCAGCGTGCGGGGCTCGCTGCTCCAGTACGACCGGACGTGCGTGGGGGCGCCGTCCGGCCCCAGGAACGGGTTGCGCTGCTGCGCGTGGTAGCGGGCGAACCCGGCGAGCGGGACCAGCGCGTCGGGTGGAATGGCGAGAAAGGCCGCGGAGAGCGCCGCGCGCAGGTCCGTGTTTCCTTCGTCCACCGAAAAGGGAAGCACGGCGCCAAAGAAGTCCAGTCTGCGCGGGTACCCGAATCCGGCGGGATTGCGCTGCCCCAGCGCCCGCAGCGCCGACAGCACCTCCCTGATCCGCTCGCCCTCGCCGCGGTTGAGCCAGGCACGCCCGTCGGGGGTGGGACTGAACTGCACCTTGTCTCTCGAGGAGACGCTCGCCAGTCGCAGCTCCTTCGCCAGCTCCGCCGCCTCTTCCACCCGCTCCGCGGACGCCTCGTCGTCCTCGTCACCCTCGCCCGGGCCGGCGGCGAGCGGGGTGCGGGCGGCGGCAAAGCGCTGCACCCAGCCCGGCACGGAGGCCAGCCGGGCCCCGATGGCGCGCTGGGCGCGCACGTACAGCGTGCCGTCCGAGGCACGCACGGGGATGGGCTCCGTGGCCGCCTCCACCAGCACGGCCGTCATGTCGCCGACGCGAAACGGGGCCGAGAAGGTTTCCCGCGCCTGCACGGGCCGGGGCGGCTGCGATCCGCCGGCCAGCCGCGTGGCCACGGCGGGAAGCAGCCCCACGACCGCGTTCGCGGTTCGGCCGACGGACACGAAGACCAGCAGGTAGCGAAGCCCGGCCGCGAGCGCGGCCGCCAGCGCGGCGGGGGGCGCATCCGGAACCAGGGCGTGGACGGAAGCCAGCGGCACGCCGGCCGGGTGCCCGGCCAGCGCCTGCACCAGCGCGCGGAGCGTCTCCGCGACCTCGGGGAACATCAGGCGCGGCCGCTCGTGCGTCATCCACCGTTGCTCCCAGTTCACCACCTCGGCGTGCGTTTCGGCCGCCAGAAAGCCGCGCGTCCAGGCGATGGACGACGCGGCCTCGGCGGCCAGCCTCCGGTCGCGCGGGTCGTAGTAGCTGCGCGCCGGCGCGGCGATGCGGTACGACTGAAAGGTGTCCAGCTGCTCCTCCACGTACCCGTGCCGCAGCATGCCGCCGGGTCCCGCCAGCGGACACAGCCGGTCCGCCGCGCGCAGGGCGATCAGCAGCGGGCGCAGCGCCGGATCCAGGCCGTACAGCGTCCCCCTGCCCGTGGGGGCCACCAGCAGCCCCGCCTCCCGCATCTCCGCGCCGGCGCCGCCCATCGACTCCAGCGCGACCCCCTGGCCGGGCTTGATGCCGATGAAGGCCCGGCGTGCGTCTGGGGACAGCGCCTCCCACCGCGGAAGCTCGCGCAGCACCTCGTTCCAGTCCAGCTCGTGCAGCTTCACGCGGCGGCCTCCATCTGCCCGGCGCGGTCCATCACCTCCGCCGCGTCGGCGATGCGGTACTCGTAGCCCTGCTCGCACAGGAAGAGCTGGCGGCGCAGCGCGTACTCCTGCTCGTCCGTGTCGGCGCTGACCAGGGTGTAGAAGTGGGCCTGGTTGGCCCCGGGCTTGGGGCGCAGCACGCGCCCCAGCCGCTGCGCCTCTTCCTGCCGCGACCCGAACGTGCCGGAGACCTGGATGGCCACCGCCGCGTCCGGCAGGTCCACGGCGAAGTTGGCGACCTTGCTCACCGCCAGCACGGGGATGCGCCCCTCGCGAAAGTCGCGGTACAGCTGGTCGCGCCTGCGCTGGGGCGTGGAGCCCTTGAGCAGCGGCACGTCCAGCTCGCGCGCCAGCTCGTCCAGCTGCTCCACGTACATCCCGATCACCAGCGCCGGCTCGCCTTCGTGCCGTGCCAGGATCCGCCGGACGACGGGGAGCTTGGCGGGATTTTCGGAGGCGATGCGGAACTTCTGCCGCGGCTCGGCCACGGCGTACGGCATCCGCAGCTCCGCGGGGAGGGGGACGCGCACCTCGGTGCACGCCGCCCTGGCGATCCATCCCTGGCCCTCCAGCTCCTTCCAGGGCACGTCCGCCTTCTTCGGCCCGATGAGGGCGAACACGTCGTCCTCGCGCCGGTCCTCGCGCACCAGCGTGGCGGTGAGCCCCAGCCGCCGCCGCGCCTGCAGCCCCGCCGTCACCTGAAAGACGGGCGCGGGGAGCAGGTGCACCTCGTCGTATACGATGAGCCCCCAGTCGCGCCGGTCGAACAGCTCCAGGTGGCGGAACGGCCCGTCCCTGTCATCCCGATACGTGAGCACCTGGTAGGTGGCGATGGTCACGGGGCGCACCTGCTTGACCTCGCCCGTGTACTCGCCCACCTGGTCGTCGTGCAGCGTGGTCTTGTCCAGCAGCTCCGCCTTCCACTGCCGCACCGCCGTCACGCTGGTGGTGAGGATGAGGGTGCTGCTGGCCGCCCGCGCCATGCACTCCATCCCCACCACCGTTTTTCCCGCGCCGCAGGGGAGCACCACCACCCCCGATCCGCCGCGCTCGCTGCCGCCCGCGTGGAACACGCCCGCCGCGTCCGCCTGGTACGCGCGCAGCGCGAACGGTGCCCCCGCCCGCGTGGTGTCGCGAAGGGCAATGGACAGCGGCTCGCCCGGCGTGTAGCCGGCCAGGTCCTGCGCGGGCCATCCCGCCTTGACCAGCGCCTGCTTGAGCCGCCCGCGCTCGCCGGTCTCCACGCGGAACGCCGTGATGCCCAGCCGCGGCCCCAGGTGCGCCGCCACCTTCTGGATGCGCGAGACCTCCTCCATCACCGCCGGCTCGTCGCACGCCAGCACCAGCCCGTTTGCGTCGCGCTCCATGCGCAGCCGCCCGTACCGCGACGCGGCGTCGCGGATGGTGCGCTCCACGTTGGCGGGAACGGCGTACTTGGCGTACTCCCGCAGCGCCTCCACGATCTCGCCGGGATCGGCGCCCGCGGCGCACGCGTTCCACACGGAGAGCGGGGTGATGCGGTAGGTGTGCACGTGCTCGGGCGACTTGACCAGCTCGGCAAAGCGCGCCAGCCGGTCGCGCGCCTCGCCGAAGCGCGGGCTGGCCACCTCCGCCAGCACGCTGAGGTCGCCCTGCACGATGAGCGGATTTTCGGGGCGGTACGTCGTCATCGTCCTGCGTGAGAACCTGCGGTGAAAGCGCCCGTTGGCGGGAAACGCGGAAGAGTAGCGGGCCGCCGCGGCGGATGGAAGTGCCCGGAGTGGTCAGGTGCGCCGGGCGAGCGAAAGCGGCCACCGGGAGCGCATCTCCGCGGCGGCAGACGGTTCAGAACGGCAGGTCTTCGTCGTCATCGAACCTGCGAGGGGGGTACCCGTCGGCGCCGCCGTGCCGTGCCGTGCCAGGTCCGGACCTCCTCCGCGGCGGGCGGCAGGGCGGGGCGGGGTCACGGGTTGCATGGCCCGCAGGGTACGCGGCGGGCGTGTCATGCGCACGCCCGCCGATGATCGCGGCTGCTTGCCTGGCCTGTCAGCCGCGGCCGCGCTCCGCGAATGCCCTGCGACGGCGCTACCGGGGCTCGAAGTAGCACCAGGTGTCGCTGATGTCGATGGTGGGCCGGCCATCGACCTCGTTCTCCCTGCGGACGAAGACGATGGCGGGCTTGCCGCTGCTTTCGCGAAGGTGCGCCACGCGCCCGGCCAGCGGCCCGGTCTCCATCCGCAGCGTGCCGTCCGACTCCGTGTACCGGCCGCGCTCTTCCATGGCCTCGTATTCCGCGGGCCCGTGGATGCGCATGGAGGTCATGGAGCTGTTCTGCAGCCCGTAGTCGCCGTGGAAGTAGCACTCGTAGTACCCGGCCGGAGCGGCGCCCTGGGCGG
>DATABT010000897.1:0-4488 GCA_036259455.1 Longimicrobium sp.
TGTGTCAGGCGGAATGGATCAGTGCGACGGGGCGGGCGCGAAGCCGCGCTTGCGCATCAGCGCCTCCACCTGCGGGTCGCGGCCGCGGAAGCGGCGGTACGCCTCGGCCGGGTCGATGGTGTTGCCCACCGACAGCAGCTCCTTGAGCCGCGCCGCCGCGGCCGGGTCGTAGAACCCGCCCGCCTGCACGAACGCCTCGGCCGCGTCGGCCGTGATCACGTCGCTCCACAGGTAGCTGTAGTAGCCGGCCGAGTAGCCGTCGGACGAGAACACGTGGCCAAAGTGCGGCGTGCGGTGGCGCATCACGATCTCGCGCGGCATCCCCAGCTCCGCCAGCGTGCGGCGCTCGAACTCGCGCGGGTCGATGTCGGCGTTGCCCGCCAGGTGCAGCTTCATGTCCACCAGGGCGCTGGCCAGGTACTCCACCGTGGCGAAGCCCTGGTTGAAGGCGGACGCGCGCTCGATGCGGTCCACCAGCTCCTGCGGGATGGGCTGCCCCGTCTGGTAGTGTACCGCGAAGCGCTGCAGCACCTCCGGGGTGCTGAGCCAGTGCTCCAGCAGCTGCGACGGGAACTCCACGTAGTCGCGCGGCACGGCGGTGCCGCTGAGCGACGGGTAGTCGACGTTGCTGTTCAGCCCGTGCAGCGCGTGGCCGAACTCGTGGAACAGCGTGCGCGCGTCATCCCAGGAGATGAGCACGGGCTCGCCGGGGCCCGGCTTTACGAAGTTGGAGTTGTTCGACACGATGGTGGTGACGGGCTCGTCGAACTTCTCCTGGGTGCGGTACGCGTTCATCCACGCGCCCGAGCGCTTGCCGGGGCGGGCGTAGGGGTCGAAGTACCACAGGCCGATGTGCCGCCCGCTCGCCCTGTCCGTCACCTCCCACACCCGCACGTCGGGGTGAAAGACGGGAACGCTGGTCACCGGGGTGAAGTTGAAGCCGAACAGCTCGCCGGCCACCCAGAACATCCCCTCGCGCAGGCGCTCCAGCTGCAGGTACGGCTTGACCTCGTTCTGGTCCAGGTCGTACCGCGCCTTGCGCACCTTTTCCATGTAGTAGCGGTAGTCCCACGGCTCGATGGTGATGCGGGCGCCCTCGGCGTTGGCCACCTCCTGCATGTCGGCCACCTCCTGCCGCACCCGGGCCACGGCCGGCGTCCAGACCGCCTCCATCAGCTCCATCGCCTTCTCCGGAGTCCCCGCCATGGCGTTCTCCAGCCGCCAGTGGGCGTGCGTGGGGTAGCCCAGCAGGCTGGCACGCTCCGCCCGCAGCTTGAGGATCTCGGCGATGATGGCGTTGTTGTCCGTCTCCCCCGCGTCGCCGCGGTTCACGAACATGCGCCACACCCGCTCGCGCAGGTCGCGGCGGTCGCTGTAGGTCAGGAACGGATCGACCGACGAGCGGGTGTTGGTGATCACCCATTTGCCCTGCATTCCCCGCTGGGTGGCGGCGGCCGCGGCGGCGGCGCGCAGCGACTCCGGCAGCCCCGCCAGCTCCGCCTCGCTCTCCAGCACCACCGTCTGCTCGTTCTCGTCCTTCAGCACGTTCTGGCTGAAGTTCGTGTACAGCCCCGCCAGGCGCTGGTTGATCTCGCTCAGCCGCGCCTTCTTCGCGGCGTCCAGCCGGGCGCCGGCGCGCACGAAGTTGGTGTAGTAGCGCCAGGCCAGCCGCTGCTGCTCCGGCGTCCAGCTGCTCTTCCGCGGCGAGTTGTAGACGGCCTCGATGCGGCGGAACAGCGCCTCGTTCTGGGTGATCTGGTCCCCGAACGCGGCCAGCCGGGGCGCCATCTCGCGCTCCACGGCCTGGAACTCGGGGTTGTTCATGTTCGACGACCAGATGCCGTACACCGCTCCCACCCGCTCCAGCGTGCGCCCGGCGCCTTCCAGCGCGCCCAGCGTGTTCTCAAAGGTGGGCGCCTCGGGGTTGCGGGCGATGCGGTCGATCTCCGCCAGGTTCTCGGCCATGGCGGCCTCCAGCGCGGGCTTGAAGTCCGCCACGCGCACCTGGTCAAAGGGCGGAACGCCGCCGTAGGGCCCGGTCCACTCCGCCAGCAGCGGGTTGGCGGAGCCGGTGGCCGGGGCCGGGGCGCCGGCGGCCGCGTCGGCCGGCGCGTCGAGGGTGGAAGCCTGGTTTTGCACGGTGGCGCAGCCTGCGGCGGCGGTGGCGAGCACCAGCAGGCCGGTGCGTACGATCAACGACTTGCGGTTCATGAGCGTCCTGGGTTGAAAATCACGCGGCCCGCGTCCCGTGTGACGGAACGCGAGTACGATAATGGGCCCGGGTTCGAGTGGTCGGCCGCGTGTGTACACTCCACCCGCGGTGGCCGGTCCCCCATGCAAGAATCGTGTAGCTTCCGCCCTGTCCGGAACTGCCGTGTGGCCGTTGCTACACGGGCGACTCGGCGGACGCGGCGGCGGGGCGGCGCGCCCTCGCGCCCACGCCGTGGCGCACCAGCAGCACGCGCCCTTCGTACGGGTGCGCGGTGATGGCCTCGTGCAGGATGTCGATCACCCGCTTTTCCGGCAGCCCGCCCGTCCCCGCGCCGATGAGCGGAAAGGCGATGGAGGCGAATCCGTGCTCCGCCGCCAGGTCCAGCGCGCTCCTGGCGCAGTCGGCGACGGACTGCGGGGTGGCGCGCCAGAGCATGTTGAGCCCCGCCACGTGGATGATGCCGCGGTACCGCAGCCGCCCCGCCCCCGTGAGCACCGCGCCGCCCAGCGGGATGGGCCCGTGCCGCGCCAGCTCCTGGAAGGGCGCGTACCCCGCGCAGCGCTTGATGGCGCCCGACACGCCCTGGGGCAGCAGCAGCCACCACGGGACCACGTTGCGGTTCCACGCGTTGACGATCACCTCCACCCGCTGCTCCAGCAGGTCGCCGACCACGATTTCGGGAACGGGCACGAACGTTATGCGTGCAAAGGGTTGGGTCGAGCGCTCGGACAGCCGGCGAACCCGTCCACTGTGTCGGGAAGTTCGAGCACGGCGGGAAGGTAATCGCGATCCTTCCGCCTAACAAGCGTCCGCAAACGGCGCGGCCGCGACCACGTGGAGCGATTTGCGGGCCGGGCTCACGTGCCGACGTACTCGGAGTCGTAAGTTGCCGTCAGCCCTGCATCAACGGACCAAGCGGCGTGATGGTTGCCGTCCCATCGGGCACGACCTCCATCCGCACCTCGTGCCCGGCCAGCATCGCCATCCCGAGCAGCAAAATAGAATCCGTAACGTAGACATCTACCTCGCGCCGGACTCCACCCCATTCGACGGAGGCATGGCAGATCGGAAAGCTCGTCTCGCTTCCGTCGGCGAGGATCACACGCCCGGCCTTCAAGCGCTCCAGCCCCAGCGCAGCAACGACGGCAGAATGAAGCGTCAGAGCGCCATCGAACCCGGTGTCGATCTTGAACTCCAGGATTTCTTCCTGACCGTCTGGCCCGTGCACTGTCAGATCGAGCGTAGCTTCCAGAAAGCGGTTGACCGTCGCCTGAATCATGCGGGATCTCGCGGCTCGAACTGGATTCGAGGACCGAAGGTGTGTGCGTATCGAGTACCGACGCGCCGGAGCCAGCACTGGGCTCCGGGCTTACGCTGGAGCAGCCGATTGGTTGCGATGACCGAATCAGCGTCGATGTCGTACTCGCCGGTTTCGACGTCGATGGCCACGAACCGCCCCATGTCCTCCGGGGTGATGCGCGGGGCCACTTCCCGGTCGTACGCGGCGTCGCCCAGGCGGCCGAGTTCATCCAGTGTGTAGCGCGGCTTGATCATGCCCCGAAGCTAATCAGGCGCATCCCACCGCTCAAGCAGGACGTAAGTCCAATCAGAGCAGTCAGAAACAAGAAGATGTAGCCAGCGTGGCGCGAAGCGGACGTCGCGTACGGGCCGCCGGCCGTGGTCAAAGAGAGGCTCCGGCGGAGGTGAGCAGGACGCGGCCCGGTCATGCACCTGACCGGGCCGCGTAGCCCCGTAATCCCGTTCTGCTGGTCCCGGCGGACCCCCAGCTTCAAGGCCGCGCCACGTACGCGCGGGCCAGCTGGACTTCGGCGCGGCCGGGGTCGGCGGCGCGCATCACTTCCAGCAGGTGCTGGTAGTGGGCGCGCGCGGCGGGCGCATCCCCCGCCAGCTCCGCGGCGCGGGCGGCGCCGAACAGCGCGCGGGCGCGGTTGGGCTCGCGGCGCAGCGTGGCCTCGTATGCCCGCCGCGCATCCGCCGCGCGGCCCAGTTCCATCAGCAGGTCGCCCTCGAGCTCCCGCGCGGGAAGGAGCGGGCCGGGGGTGACGGGATGCTTCTCCACCGTCTCCTCCAGCGCCGCGGCCTCGCCCGCCAGCCGCAGGGCCCGCTCGTCATCCCCCTCCGCGCGCGCCAGCCACGCCTCCGCCGCCAGCCGCTGCGCGCCGACGATCGTCGCCCAGTACGTTTCACGCCGCGCGGTCAGCGAATCCGCCAGCGCGGCCAGCGCCGCCACCTCCGCCCGCGCGGCCGCCGCCTGG